>VGPP01000034.1 GCA_016882585.1 Cyanobacteria bacterium M_surface_7_m2_037 | reverse complement strand
TGGAAAACTGCGCCCTCTGGCATGAGCGCGACATCAGCCACAGCTCCGTGGAGCGAATGATGCTGCCTGACTGCTCGGTGACCCTGCACTTCATGCTGCGGGAGATGACCGATGTGGTGAAGGGTCTGGGGGTCTACCCCGACAACATGGCCCGCAACATGAATGTGTACGGCGGCGTGGTGTTCAGCCAGCGGGTGCTGCTGGCCCTAGTGGAGAGCGGCATCAACCGCGAAGACGCCTACCGGATCGTGCAGCGCAACGCCCACACCGCCTGGAACACCGAAGGCGGCAACTTCCGCGCCAACCTCGAGGCCGATGCCGAGGTGACCTCCCGCCTCAGCCCCGAACAGCTGGCTGACTGCTTCTCCACCGATCTGCACCAGGCCAACCTGGGCGTGATCTGGGAGCGCCTGGGCATCTGAGCCCAGGGCCCGCGACGAGACGCGCCGCCGGCAACCAAGCTGGCGGGGGCACACCGCAACAACCGTCCTTAATTCTGTACAGACTGCACAGAATTAAGGACGGTTCATTTGTGATACGGCCCGCCCTGCTGAATGGTGAGCGCCCGATAGAGCTGCTCCAGAAGGAGCAGCCGCGCCAGCTCATGGGGAAAGGTCATCGGCGAGAGGCTGAGCTTCCAGCGGGCACGGGCTTTGAGCGCCGGGGCAATGCCTTCGGCGCCCCCGATCACCAAGGCCAGGCGCTCGGAGCCTGAGCCCTCCAGCCGCTGGGCAAAGGCGGGTGAATCGAAGGTTTGGCCCTCCTCCGCCAGCACCACCAGCTGCTCGTCAGGACGCAAAGCCGCCAGGATCGCTTCCGCCTCACGCTCTTTGCCCGCATCACGCAGCTCCATCACCTGGAGCCCCGGCAAGCGCTTGAGGTAGGTGGCGATGCCTTCGAGCACCCAGCCTTTGCGCACCTTGCCCACCGCCAGGATGCGGATGCGGGAGGGATTGATCACGGCAACCCATCTCTTCCGCGCACGTTACCCACGATCCATGCCACCAACACTGGGCTTCTTCTGGACTCCCTACGCCGACTGGATCGATACAGCGGTGAGCACCACCGGCCTGCTACTGATCGTGTGGCTGGTGCTCAGGCCAAGGGGCTGAAGCCAGGCCAGAATGAACCGATGAGCACAACACCGAACACCAGGGCGGTGGATCCGCGGATTCTGGAGATGGCGGAGCAGATCCAGCAATGGATCCCAGGCGCCGAGATTCGGCTATTCGGTTCACGCGCGAAGGGAAATCACCGAGCTGATTCCGATATCGATCTGCTCGTCACAGCTCCTGACAGCTGGTGCCAGACCAATGACCGCTTCATCCAGATGGGACTGCTCTGGAGAGCGTTAGCGAGGCACCACCTCCCCATCGATCTGCTCATTTACTCGCAAAGCGAAGTACAAGAGCGCATGGCCCTCTCCAGCTCCGTGGCGCGTCAGGCGTACGACTCTGGGATTGCCCTGCATGACCAACCCTGACGCCTCAAAATTCCTGCGTTTAGCAGCAGGAGATCTCGCCGATGCTCGCCGGATGGTGCATTTGCAGGGGTTCCGCGCCAGCAGCATCGGCTTCCTCCTGCAACAAGCCACCGAGAAGGCCCTGAAGGGATGGCTCTACACACTGGGCTCCCAATCGCCGTTTACGCACGACTTGGCACTGCTGATGGACCTCGTGGATCAGCAGGGCGGCAACACAGATCGCTATGCGGTGCTGATCGGTCTTGGCATCTTTGCTGTACAACTTCGATACGACGACCAAACAGATCTATCGATGCCTCCATGGGAGGACGTGCTTGATCTTGTGGAGCAGCTGCTTCAAGAGGTTGACACCAACAGTGCGGTTGATCTCAACGACGGGCTCTTTGGTGTGCCGAAATGGGAAGACTGGACTTCATGATCTCCCAGCCGCCCGTTCCGTGGCTGCGCGAAGGCTGGGGTGGCTTGCCAATCATTCGAGCCCTGGCGCCCGCGTTGCTGATGCCACCCACCCTGGCCCTGTTCTGGACGCCCTACGCCGACTGGATCTACACCGTGGTGAGCACCACCGGGCTGCTGCTGATCGTTTGGCTGGTGCTTCGGCCAAGGGCCTGAACCCGCTTGGGGCACAAGCCGCCGCCGAAAAAGAAGTGGAACTGTTGAAGCAACAACCGATTGGTTGTTCAGCATTGGCCGAGATCTGGCGTCGATGTGATGTCACACCCCGCCTTGGTTGTGGGAGCAGGCCCGGTGGGCCTCACCCTGGCTTTGGCCCTGCATCAGCAGGGCATCGCCGTCCGCGTGGTGGACCGGGCACCCCAGCCCAGTGATCTCTCCAAGGCCGTGGTGATCTGGCCGAGGACCCTCGAATTACTGGATCTGCACGGCTGCGTCGAGCCCTTCTTGAAGGCCGGGATTGAGGGCCATGGGGCTCGGATCCAGGCGGGACGGCACGTGCTGGTGGAACTGCCCTTCTCCAAGGTTCAGAGCCCGTTCCCTTACGCCTTGATGATTCCCCAGAACCGCACCGAGGCGGTTCTCACCCAGCTGCTGGCGGAGCGTGGGGTGCAGGTGGAACGGCAGCTCGAGCTCACCGATTTTTCGGAGAGCGAGGGCGGTGTCAGCGCGCAACTCAGCCGGGCTGACGGCAGCCAGGAGACGATGCAGTGCAGCTATCTGTTGGGCTGTGATGGCGCCCACAGCGTGGTGCGCCATCACCTCGGTCTGGCCTACAGCGGTGAAACCCTCGAATCGAACTGGGTCCTGGCGGACGTGAAGCTCGACGGCCCCGCAGCCCCCGATCAGGTGGCGGTGGTCTGGAATCCCGATGGGATCTTGGCCCTGTTCCCGATCGACGTGGATCGCTTCCGCATCATTGGCGATGTTTCGGGAGCGGAGGCCGCGGATCCAACGCTTGAGCAGGTCCAGACCCTGGTGGAGCAGCGGTTGGGCCCCGGCTATCGCGCCCACGATCCGATCTGGTTGAGCCACTTCCGGATCAATGAACGCAAGGTTGACCGCTACAGCGTTGGCCGTGTCTTCCTGGCCGGTGATGCGGCCCACATTCACAGCCCAGCCGGTGGGCAGGGCATGAACACCGGCATGCAAGACGCCTTCAACCTGGCGTGGAAGCTGGCCCTGGTGCTTCAGCACAAGGCCGGGACGCAGCTGCTGGACACCTATTCCCAGGAACGCAGCGCCATTGGTGATCAGGTGCTGCGTAATGCCGGGGTCTTAACCCGAGTGGCCCTGGTGCGGCAGCCCCTGCTGCGTCGCCTGCGGAATCTCCTCTTCTCGAAGTTGGGCCGCAGCCGCCGGCTGCAGCGGCGGCTCGTGCAGCAGCTCTGTGAAACCGATCTGCACTACCGCGGCAGCGCCCTCTCACCGGTGTTGGCTGCTTCGGGGCAGGGACTGCAACCGGGAGATCGAACGCCGGATCTGCCTTGCCGGGCCGCCAACGGAGACACCAGGTTGCACGCGCTCCTGGGCGGCGGTCGCTTTGTGCTGTTGTCTGTTGGCATTCCCCTGCCGCCGCTTGAGCCGTCATTGGAACGGGATTGGCTCATTGCAGCCAGCGCCGCACCCCAGGACGGCTATGTGGAGGGACGGACCTATCTGATTCGACCTGATGCCTACCTCAGCAGCTGCATCGCCAGCGCAGAGCAGGAGCAGCTCCTGACGCTTTGGGATCAGTGGCGCTGATCGGTCCTGGCATCGTCGCCGAAGAACTCCGCCACGACCCACAACCTGATCAGCCCGCCGCACGCTCCGTCGCCGGGTTGAGGCCAGAGCCGCCCGCCAGCAGATCGATCGGTTCGCACACCGGGAAGCGGTTGATCGCCTTGAGAGCAGCGCGGGCATTGGTGCGCAGCTGCTCGCTGATCGCCTCGCAGTAGGGCACCTGGGCGAGCAGATCCACGGTGCGGCGCATGATCCGCACCACATCGCCCTCATCGAGCGAGGTGTTGGCGATCAGATCGTTCCAGCTCACGCCTTTGGCCCAGGCGTGCACCAAGCCCATCAGCTCCGGCTCAAACCAGAGCGGCATCACCACAGAGGCCCGCTCCTGCTGGCGCTGCAGCTCACGCCGGATGCCCCGCAGATCATGCAGCGCCTCCTCTGAGGCCGGCGACGGCGGAAAACCGCTCCACAGATCCGGGCGGTTCACCTCGGTGGAGATCGCCTCAAACACCGCCGCCAGATCAGCGGGCTCGAGCTCATCGAGGTGGCCGCTCATCAGCGCCAGCCCCAACCAGAGCTCGTTGTCGCCCCGCAGCGCCCCCACGGTGCGGCCGATCTCGGTGGGCTCCAGCCCCTCCTCGCCGGCCAGGCAACCGAAGAAGCGCAGGATCTCGATCAGCGCCAGGAAGGTCTCCCAGTGGCGATTGGCACGGAAGTGCAGGATGCGCTGGCGCTCTTCGATCTCCGCCTCGAGCTCCTCGATGCGGAAGCGCTGCTTGCGCAGTTTCTTGCGGTCGCCCGCCCGGTGGGCTGGATGGAGCTCGAGCGCTAACTCCAGCTCGCGCACCAAGTGGGCCTGGGCCTGCACCTCACCAGCCAGGTCGTACTGCGGGGTGGTCATGTCGTGGCGGCGGGCCATGTGGGCCACCGCCAGGGCCAGGCCACCGCTGGCCTGATCGCCGTGGCGCAGCTCGCCGGAGCGGTGCAGCTCGGGTGCCGCAATCTCCTTCACCTGCAGGCAGCTGAGCTCGGCATGCAGGCTCACCACCGCCGTGCAGGGCACCAGCAGCCACACGTTTTCGTCGGTGAGGCAGAGCAGCAATGGGAACTGCCCCGGCCCCTCCACCTTCTCCACGATTACCGCGGGCGTAACGCGGCCGCGCAGCGAAGGCGCCTTCAGGCTCACCAGGGCGCCTTCGCTGGCGAAGCGCAGCGCCAGGGTGAGCTCGTGAGCCAGGGTTTCCTCGGCCTGTTGCTGCAGGATCCGCAGCAGGCGCCGCTCTTCCCGTAGGCGGCCGCGCTGTTTCTCGTAGTCCTCGAAGTCGTCCCAGGCAACCTCCACCGCTTCATCGCTGAGATGGCTGAGCTGCTCGCGCAGTTCGGTGATGCGGGCTTCGTCGTCGGCCAGATCGAGCGTGGCCAGGTAGCGGCCGAAGCTGCGCTCCACCAGCTCGCGGGCTTTGGTGAGGTCGTAGCGCTGCAGCAGGTTGAGCACCATGCCGTAGCTGGGGGTGAACTGGCTCACCAGCGGATCGGCGGGTGCGGTGGCCAGCTGGCCCGCCTCGCGCACCCCCTCGAAACGGCTCTGCACCGTGACCACATAACCCTGGGTATCAAGCCCGCGGCGGCCGGCCCGGCCGGCCATCTGCAGAAACTCACTGCCCATCAGCGGCCGGTGGCCCCGCTCTGTGCGTTTCGACAGCGCCGAAATCACCGTGCTACGCGCCGGCATGTTGATGCCTGCCGCCAGGGTTTCGGTGGCGAACACCACCTTCACGAGCCCCTGCTGGAACAGCTCCTCGATCAGCTCCTTCCAGGCCGGCAGCACCCCGGCGTGGTGGGCGGCAATGCCGCGTAGCAGGGCCTCATCGTGGCCGCCATCGCGCACGGCTTCCGGGGTGGCCGCCACGAAGGCATCCAGGCGAGCGGCGATGCGGGCCTGCTCTTCGGGCGTCACCAGGCACACCTTGCCGAGATCACGCACGGCCTTATCGCAGCCGCGGCGGCTGAAGATGAAATAGATGGCCGGGAGCATCTCCCGCTCCGCCATCTGCGCCACCACAAAGCTCAGCGGCGGCGCCTCCGGCTGGGGCGGCTTCGGGGTTTTCGGACCCTTGCGCTTGCTGCCCTTGGGGGCCCGCCACACCTTGCAGTTGGGGTGCAGGCCCGTGCCCTCATCGTTGAGCAGCGGGTGCAGGCCCTTGGCACTGCAGAAACTGAACTGCAGCGGCACCGGCCGGTAATCGCTCATCACCAAGGTGGTGGGGCCGTGCACCCGCTCGATCCAGTCGGTGAGCTGCCCGGCATTGGCCACCGTGGCCGAGAGGGCCACCAGCTGCACCACCGGCGGGCAGTGAATGATCGATTCCTCCCACACGGTGCCCCGCTGGGAATCATTCATGTAGTGGCACTCGTCGAGCACCACCGCTTCCACGTCTTCGAGCGGATCGTCGCCCTGATCGGCCTCCGCATAGAGCATGTTGCGGAAGATCTCGGTGGTCATCACCACGATCGAGGCCTCACGGTTCACCGTGAGATCGCCCGTCATCAAGCCCACCCGCTCGGCACCGAACTGCTCGCGGAAATCGCGCAGCTTCTGGTTGGAGAGGGCCTTGAGCGGGGTTGTGTAAAACACCTTGCGCCCATGGGCCAAGGCGCGGTGAATGGCGTATTCACCCACCAGGGTTTTGCCCGAGCCGGTGGGGGCGCTCACCACCACCGAATGCCCCTGATTCAGCGCATCGATCGCATCCATCTGGAAGCCATCGAGCGGGAAGGGGAAGAGCTCCCCCAGCGGCGGCGCCACTCCGGAGGCGACGCCGGGGAGCGACGCGGCGTCGGAGGCCTGGGTGCTGCTTGCCATTAGCAGATCCTATGGGCACCAGCTCAGCGGCAGGCAGACTGAGCCTTCCCCCAGCGCAGCAGCGGCCTTGGTCGAGGTGCACGCCACCGGCGCAGAGAGCTCCTGGCGGGCGCCCCTGGCGAACGATCTCGAGCAACTGCCCGCCGACCGGCGCCGCCAGCCGCGCCACTGGCGGCCAGCTGGTGTAGCTGGCCTGCAAAACACAGCCGCCGGCAGCCCGGCCCTGCTGGATCTGGCCAGCAACGACTACTTAGGGCTGGCCGCCCATCCCGCCCTGGTGGAGGCTGCCAGCCAGGCGATGCGGCATGAGGGCGTGGGCGCCGGTGCATCGCGGCTGGTGAGCGGCGGGCGCAGCGTGCATGCCCAGCTGGAAACCGCCCTGGCCGCCTGGCTGGAGCGCGAGCGGGTGCTGCTCTTCCCCAGCGGCTTTCAAGCCAACCTGGCGGCAGTTCAGGCCCTGGCCGATCGCCACACCCTTGTGCTCGCCGATCGGCTGATCCATCACTCCCTGCTCGTGGGCATTCGCGCCAGCGGTGCGCGGCTGCAGCGCTTCGCCCACAACCAGCTCGATGCGTTGGAGCAGCGCCTGCAGAAGACGCGCCGCGAGCAGCCCCAACGCCGGCTGCTGGTGATCAGCGAAAGCCTGTTCTCGATGGAGGGCACCTCCCCCGATGCGGAGCGGATCAATGCGCTGTGCCAGCGCCACAACGCCGCCCTGCTGCTGGATGAAGCCCATGCCCTGGGTGTGCTGGGCCCCGGCGGCCGCGGCCTTGCCTACGGCCTGCCGGGCGTGAGCCTGATCAGCGGTACCTTCGGCAAAGCCTTCGGCAGCGGCGGTGCCTTTCTGGCGGGCGAGACGCTGGTGGGGGAGTGGTTGCTGCAGCACTCCGGCCCTTACCGCTACACCACGGCCCTGGCCCCGCCCCTGGCGGCAGCGGCGCTCGCGGCCCTAACGCAGATTCAGGAGCAGCCTGAGCGCGCCAACCAACTGCTGGATCGCGCCCATCGCTGGCGCGATCGGTTGGAAGCGGCTGGCTGGCCGCGGCCGCCGGGGAACGGCCCGATCCTGCCGCTGCTGGTGGGCGACAACCAACGCGCCCTGGCCCTGCAGCAGCAGCTGGAGCAGGCCGGGCTGCTCAGCGTGGCGATCCGCCCGCCCACGGTGCCTGCAGGCACGGCGCGCCTGCGGCTGGTGCTGCGCCACGATCTGCCCCCTGGCAGCCTGGAGCGGCTGATCGGCGCCCTCGGATCACCATGAGCCAGGCGGCCTGCACCACCCAGCTGATCGCCGTGCACGGCTGGGCAGGCGATTGCCGCGCCTGGCAGCCCTGGGCCGAGCTCGCCGCATCCCGCGGCTGGCACTTCAGCGCCGCGGAACGCGGCTACGGCACCCTGCCGCCCAAGCAACCCAGCTGGGATCCCCAGGCTCAGCAGCGCGTGGTGATCGGCCATTCCATGGGGCCCCATCTGCTGCCGGCTGCGGTGTGGGCCGAGGCCACCAGCGCGGTTTGGCTTGCCAGCTTTGCGGCGTTTGCACCCCCAGGGCGGCAAGGGCGCAGCATTCGCGCGGCCCTGCAGGCCATGGGCCAGCGCATCTCCAGCGGCGACACCACAGCTCAGCTGCGGGATTTCTTCCGGGAAGCGGCCGCGCCCTTCCCGCCCTCGGCCCTACCGCTCGGCCCCCTGGAGCAAGGCATTACAGCCACGGGGCGCGAACGCTTGCTGGAGGATCTGGAGCGGCTTGCCAACAGCGCCGGGCTGCCTCCTGGCTACCCAGAAGGGGCAAGGGCCTTGATCGTGGAAGCGGCCGACGACCGCATCGTGCACCCCGCCAGCCGCGCTGCCCTGCGGGCACAGCTGCCCAATGCCCAGGTGTGGAGCCTGGAACCAGCGGGCCACTGCCTGCTCGATCCCACGCTGGCCGCACGGGTTGTGGAGTGGATCGCCGATGCGCAGCCCTGATCCAGCCTTCAGCACGCGGGTGGAGCGCTGCTTCAGGGGCGGAGCAGCGACCTACCAGAGCAACGCCAGCCTTCAGACCGCGGTAGCCGCCCGGTTGGCCCGCCTGGCGCGGCCGCTGGCCTCCGCCTTGCCGCCGGGGCCGCGCGCCGATTTGGGCGCCGGCAGTGGCCTGCTCGCCCGCGCCATCGAAGCCCAGCTGGGCGGGCCCTCGCTGCTGCGCCTCGATGCCTGCGAGGCTCTGCTCGCGCAGGAGTCCAGCCCGGGGCCAGCCCTGCAACGCCTCTGGAACCTCAACGCGGGGTTACCGGAGGAGCTGAAGGGTTCCTCCCTGCTGGCCTCGAGCTTCGCGCTGCAGTGGCTCGAGCAGCCCGCGCAGCAGGTGACCCGCTGGTGCAACGCGCTGCGTCCCGATGGAGCGCTGCTGCTGGCCGTGCCCTGCCGGGGCAGCTTCCGGATCTGGCATCAGGCCGCCGCCGCCGCGGGGGTGCCTTGCACGGCCCTACCCCTGCCGGATGCCGCGGCCTTGCAGCAATGCGCCGCCAGCGCTCTGCAGCTGCACCACAGCCAACTGCTGCGCTTCAGCCGCCCCAACCGGGGCGCCCGGCCGTTCCTGCATCAGATCAAAGCGATCGGCGCCCAGGCCAGCCCCGCCGCTCGTCTGCAACCGGGTGCACTGCGGCAGCTGATCCGCCACTGGCCGGGGCCGGAGCACGCCATCGTGTGGCAGGTGCTGGTGATGGTGGGGCAAAAGCGATGACCAACCGCCTGGTGGTGTGCGGCACCGACACCGAGGTGGGCAAAACCGTGGTGAGCGCCCTGCTGGTGCAGGGGCTCGGGGCCCACTACTGGAAGCCGGTGCAATGCGGCCTCGAGGATGGCGAAGGCGATCGCAACCGGGTGCAGCGCTGGCTCCAGCTGCCGGCCGAGCGAATCATCCCGGAGGCCTACCGGCTGGCGGCGCCAGTGTCCCCCCACTGGGCCAGCACCCTGGAGAGCGGTGATCCTGAGCAGCCCGGCCCTCCGCTGGATCCCGATCGCCTGCAGCTGCCGCCGCACCAAGGCCCCTTGGTGGTGGAAACCGCGGGTGGCTTGC
The DNA here is from genome assembly GCA_016882585.1 of Cyanobacteria bacterium M_surface_7_m2_037. Lineage (GTDB taxonomy): Bacteria > Cyanobacteriota > Cyanobacteriia > PCC-6307 > Cyanobiaceae > Vulcanococcus. Next base: position 5,242 of record VGPP01000034.1, on the reverse strand, counting down.
TGGTGCCCCTTCGCCTTGATCTGTTGCAGATCGAGCAGATCCAGCGCTGGCAGCTGCCGGTGCTGCTGGTGGCGCGCAGCGGTTTGGGCACCCTCAATCACACCCTGCTCTCGCTGGAGGCCCTGCGGCAGCGGCAGATCCCGGTGGTGGGGGTGCTGCTCAATGGCCCGGCCCATGCCAACAACCTGAGCACCCTCGAGCAGCTCGGGGGCGTTCCGATGCTGGGCTGCCTCTCACCACTGGCGGCGATCAACGCCGACACATTGCAAGAGCAATGGCAGGAGCTGGAGCTCTCCCATAAGCTCCAGGCATGACACACCCCGGTGCATGAAAGGCTCCCACGTTGCAATCAGCGCCGCCGTTGCCGCCCTCTGCGCCGGCATCCTTGTGCTGTTCACCGACATCGAAGTGTCGATGGTGCGCTGGTTCAGCTGCGGACCCTTCTCCACCCCGGGGGAAGAGCAGAGCGAAGTGTGCAAGCGCAAGCTCTGAAGCGCGCCGGCTGAGATCAGTGCAAGCGGCGCGCCTTGATCGGGCAGTGCCCGCTGATCACGGCCACATTGTTTTCGGCCAGCGCCAGGGGCCAGCCCTGCCGCAGCTGATCGTGGATCTGCTCGATCTGCAGGGCATTCCAGCCCCGCGCTTCAAGCTGCACCCGCACGCTCTGCCACTGGCCTTCCGCGAACACCTCGGTGAGGCTCCAGGCGCGGCCAGCCTGAGGCGGGGCGAGCTGTTCGGGCTGCAGGAAGCGGTTCGACACCTGCGGCTGGCGGTGGGAGGAGCTGTCCATCAGGCCCCGCGATGGTGTTCCCATGCTGGCGGCGATCGGCGCTCCTGTCAGGAGGGCGTCAGGGTCCGGCGAGAATCGCCGCTTCCACATCGGCGCGGCTGAAGCCATAGGGGAAGTGGCGCTCCACCGGCGCCCCAGCGGCGTGCCAGCGGATGCTCAGCTCCTCCACCTCCAGTTCGATCTGGGCGCTCCAGCCCCCCAGCTCCAGATCCCAGAGACAGGAATGGGGCCCGTGCTGCACGGCTCCCAGATCCCTGAGCCACTGTTCAAGGGCCGGTAACGGATGGTTGTACAGCGGCGCCTGAGGGGGCGGCAGGGACGACATCCGCAGCAGGGGAGGGCAGAAGAGTCTGAGCAGTCTGCTCGCCGCCCGGCCACCAGCTGGGCTCCCGCAACAACTCGGTGCCACGGGCCCAGGCCAGGCCCACGCCCAGCACCAGGCTGAACACCACGGCCAGGCCCAGCAGCAGCAGCGCGAACCATTCCCCGCCGGAGAGGGCCCGCCGCACCGGCGCCGGTTGGGGCACGCTCAGCCGCACCGGCCGCCGCAGCGCCGTGGCGGGCTGCAGGCTGCTGTTGTAGGCCTGACGGCGCTCCGGATCACTCAGGGTGAGATAGGCCTGCTGCAGTTGGCGGAACGCCTCCTCGGCCTGCTCGGCCGGCAGATCGGTGGTATCGGGGTGGTAGCGCTTGCTCAGCCGGCGAAACGCCTGGCGCAGCTCCTGCGGCGAGGCGTCCGGGGCGATCTGCAGCAGCTCGTAGTGATTGGCAGCTGCCACCAGCGCGGCACCGGGTGTGGGGGATCCTAGAGAGCAGGAGACAATGCCGCTCGAGGGGATGCCCGCTGCCACACCCGACACCGCCCTCTGGCAGGAGCTGGGCTGGCAGCCGAGCCCAGAGCAGCTGCAACAGCTGCTGCAGCTGCAGGAGGAACTGCGCAGCTGGAACAGCCGCGTGAACCTCACCCGCCTGGTGGAGGGCGACGACTTCTGGATCGCCCAGGTGTTCGACAGCCTCTGGCCGCTGCGGCAGCTGCTGCATGAGCAAGCCCAGGCGCCGCTGCGCTGCATCGATGTGGGCACGGGCGGCGGCTTCCCGGGGCTGGCGGTGGCGATTGCCCTGCCGCAGGCGCAGCTCACCCTGGTGGATTCCGTGGGGCGTAAAACCCAGGCTGTGCAGGCGATGGCCGCGGCCCTGGGCTTGGCGGAACGGGTGCAGCTGCGCTGCGAGCGGGTGGAACTCACCGGCCGCCACGGCCACTGCCGCGGCCAGTTCGATCTGGCCATGGCGCGCGCCGTGGCGGCCGCACCAGTGGTGGCCGAATACCTGGTGCCGCTGCTCAAGCCCGGCGGCCAGGCCCTGCTCTACCGCGGCCAGTGGACGGCGGACGACCAAGGCGACCTGGAGCGCGCCCTGCAGCTGCTGCGCGCTGACATCCAGCGCTGCGAGCAGCGGGAACTGCCCGCCGGCCGCGGCCAGCGCACCGCCCTCTTTGTTGCCGCCAATGCCGCCTGCCCCAAGGGCTACCCACGCGCCGTGGGGATCCCCAGCAAATTCCCGCTCGGGCAGAGCAGCGGCGTGGCTTGAGCCGGGTTCAGTTGTCCATCAGCCGGCGCGTGCTGGCGCCACCCACCCGCTGACGCAGATCCCTCAGCAGCTGCGGGATCTGATCGGCCCAGGGGCTGGCGGCCAGCGCCTGCTTCAGCTCCGCTTCGCTCACGCTCTGATCGAGGGCATCGGCATTGGCCCCGGGGAACCAATGGCTGCCAGCCCCGAGCAGGCCATAGCGGGCTTTGGCATAGCCCTCCAGGCCCCAGGCCTCCACCAGGTTGTGCAGCCAGAGCAGGGTGGGCAGATTGATCTGGCCCGGGGTGTCCTGCCAGGCGGGCAACCCCTGCTGCCAGCTGGATAGCCACGCCTCACCGAGCACCTCGCGGCGCACCTGCTCCAGCCGGGCCACGATCGGAGGCAACAGCTGCGCGGCCTGAGGCAACAGCTGCACCGCCTGCAGATGCAGCTCCAGATCCTCCGGCCGCGCCGCGCCCACGCTGATGGTGTGGATGCCGGGAGCGCTCAAGCAGAAGAGGTCGTTGAACACGATCGGATGCAGCGGCGCGCACAGCTCCCGCAACAGCGGTGAGGGCGTGTGCAAGTGGCCGCCTTTATCGGTGGGGCTGATCACAAACACGCCCATGTCCTGGGCGATGGCCGCCTCGATCGCCGGGTGATTGTCCTGCCGGATGAAATACCAATGCAGGTTCACGTAATCAAAGGCGCCGCTGTTGATCGCTTCCACGATCAACGGCAGGGGGCCATGGGTGGAGAAGCCCACCGAGCCCACGCGGCCCTCCGCCTGCCAGCGCCGCACCACCTCCAGGCAGCCCCCGGGCCGCAGCGTTTGCTCGAGATGCTCGGGCAGGTTGAGGCCATGAATGGCGAGCAAATCCACCCGCGGCACCGCCAGCCGCTCAAAGCTCAGCCGCAGTTCGGCTTCAAAAGCGGCAGGGTCGGCCTGGGGCGGCACCTTGGTTTGGAGGATGCGGCCGGGATCGGGCACCTGGGGCAGCAACCAACCCAGTTGCCGCTCGGAACTGCCGTAGTGGCGCGCGGTTTCCACATGCCGAAATCCGGCCGCCACCGCCGCCTCCAGGGTGGCGCGCAGATTGGCCTGGCTCTCGGCGCTGATCTGATCAGGGGGCAGATCGTTCCAGCTCTGCTGAAAGCGCATGCCTCCGAGGGAGAGCACGGGCATCGGCAGCTCCGTGCGGCCAAAGCGGCGAACCGGCAGCATCAGGCGTGGGCGCGGGGCAGGGTGCGCCGCGGCCGCGATGGCGTGGGCAAGCCCAAAGGCTGGAGCTCCTGATGGCGGGTCTGCTCCTCCAGCTCGGGCAGCTCCTCGTAGCTCACCCAATGAATGCAATCCACCGGGCAGGTGTCGATCGCTTCCTGGATCCGCTCGGTGCTGTCGCCGTCCTGGCGGATGGCTCTGGAGCGGCCCCAGTCTTCCTCCACCAGAAAGGTGTTGGCCGCCACGTGGGTGCAGTAGCGGCAGCCGATGCACACCGCTTCATCCACCCACACGGCCTTCTGGCGCAAGGCACCACCGAGCACAGGCTCCCGACCGGAAACAGCAGCTGCCGGTGCTGCAGCGGCTGCGAAGGCAACCGCAGGATCGATGCTCACTCCCAGCGGGTCACCACCAGCTCGATCGAACCATCGGCAGCCTGGCGCTGCTCGCTCACCTGGAAGCCTTCGGCGCTGGAGGCCGCAAGGATGCTGCGCAGGGCATAGCGCTGAGTGAGTTTGGCGAGGAAACGCTCCACCGGGATGGGCTGACGCCAGAGGTCGAGATCGGTCACCAGCTCGTAGCTGCCGCTGGCTTCGCTCCAGCGAAACCCGATGTCGCCTCCCTCGTCACCCAGCACCGCCAGATCAGCCCGCACGGTCTGGCCGCGGTAGCCGCGCACGGGGCGCTCGCCTTCGCTGGGATCGTGGCCCAGGTCGCGCAGGGCGTCGATCAGAGCTGTGCGATCGCGCAATTCCGTTTTAACGGTGCTGAAGTGCGACATCAGGAGACCGGCGATGAAAGAGTCTGGGTCTGCTCGGGCGTCACCACGGCAGTGGAAGCCTGGAAAGCTTCTGAGGTGGCCTGGCGCTGCTGAACGCTGCCAAGCTTGGCCTCGATCTGCTCGGTGAGCTGCTCGCAACCACGGCCCGCGATGCCTTCCACCAGCTCTTCTACCCGGCCATCAGGCCGGATCCGAAAGCGGATGGTTTGTTGAGCCATTCCCGGGCAGGGGCGTGGTTTCGCGGATGCTAGCCGCGTTGCCCGGAAGCTGGGGGCTCAGCTCAGCAGCCCCTCATCCACCAGGGTCTGCAGCCGCTCCAGCACCACGGGGTCTTCCAGCTGCTCAAGCGCCAGGCGGGCCTCATCGCGCACCGCCAGATCCGCGTCGTGGAGCATGGCGCCGAGCAGCGATTCCACCACCTCCAGCTGGCGCGGCTCCACCAGATCGCCATAGAGGCGCCCGAGTGACCAGGCGCTGTTGCTGCGCACCGCCGCCTCGCTGTCGATCCGCAGGGCTTGCAGCAGCTGACCCGCCGCTTGATCGGCCTTGGCCAGCCCGGTGGAGCCCGCATCCGCCAGGGAGCTGGCCGCCCAGAGGCGCACGGCGGCGATATCGGTTTGCAGGGCGCGGATCAAGGGGTTCATCACCGGCGCATCCGGGTAGCTGCTCAGGCTCCAGGCCACCGCTTTACGCACATAGCCGTTGCTGTCGTTCTGAAGCAGGGCCAGCAGCGGGGTGACCGCCTGCAGATCCGGGTTGCGGCCCAGGGCATACACCGTGCTCATGCGCAGGATCGGGCAGCTCGCCTCGAGCAAGGGCAGCAGTAAGGCCGGGGCGCGGGGGTCGCGGTGTTCACAGAAGATGCGCAGCCCCTGCATGCGCT
>VGPP01000033.1 GCA_016882585.1 Cyanobacteria bacterium M_surface_7_m2_037 | reverse complement strand
AGGGTGCCACCGCCGGCACCACTGCCAACGATGATCAGATCAAAATGGCTGGTCTCGGGCTTCTGCAGCTGACCGAGCGACTGGAGTAGATCCACGGAACGATGATCGCTACCCGCAAATTAGAAGCGGGATCTAGCTCTGTCTCCGCTTTGTCACGAGCCTGTGGTGGAGCTGGGGTAACAGCTGAGTTGGTTGATCATCTTGCAGACCATGGCAGTCCAACCGGTTTGATGGCTGGCACCAACACCGCTGCCGTGATCACCGTGGAAATACTCGTTGAACAGGATCAGATCCCGCCAATGGGGGTCGTTCTGGAAGAGATCCACAGCGCCATTGAACGGTCGCCTTCCATCGGAACCGCGCCTGAACAGGTTCACGAGGCGGTGCTCCAGCAGCAATGAGGCATCCCACAAGTTGATCCAGTTGCCTGAACGTGTGGGGAACTCCACCTTGAAAGAGTCGCCGTAATAGTGGCCAAACTTCTGCAGGGCCTCAATCAGCAGAAAGTTCATCGGCATCCAAACAGGCCCGCGCCAGTTGGAATTGCCGCCAAACATCGGCACTGGGCTGTCTGCCGGGCTGTACGCAAGGGTCTGAGAGTCGCTGCCCTCGGTGAAGGTGTAAGGGTGCTCCTCATACACTTTGGAGAGGGCGCGGATGCCATAGGGGGAGAGAAACTCGTCTTCATCAAACAAACGCTCACAGATCCGGCGCAGACGCTCCTCCGGCACGAGGGCAAACAGCAAGCGGTCGTTGCGCCACTCGGTGAAGTTGTCCACAAACCACTGGGGTCGGGCCCGTTCGTGCAGCAACCACTTCATGCTGCTGGCCACATCCAGCACCGGCAGCCGCTTCACGGTGTCCACATCAAAACTGGTCACCGCAAGCAGCGGAACCAGCCCTGATACCGATCGGGTGCGCAGGAACGTGCTGCTGCCATCCGGACGCTTGATCACGTCGTAGTAGAAGCCGTCCTCCTCATCCCAGTTCACATAGCCCCGACTACCCGGCGTATTGAGGGTGAGCGCCAGGGAGAGGTAGTCGTAGACAAAGCGCTCACACATATCGGCGTATTCCGGCTCCTCGCGGCTGAGCTCAACACTGATATTGAGCAGATTGAGGCTGAGCGAAGCCATCCAGGCTGTGCCATCACACTGCTCGATGCGGCTGCCATCGGCGAGGGGATAGCGGCGATCAAAAACAGCAATGTTATCGAGGCCGAGAAAACCACCTTCAAACACATTGTCGCCGGAACGATCGTTGCGATTAGCCCACCAGCCGTATTCGAGAATCAACTTGCGCAACGCCGCGCGAAGAAAGCCGAAATCAGGCTCTTCGGTGCTCTTGCGATCGATCTGGAAGACCCGCATCGCGGCCCAGGCGCCGATCGGGGGATTGGGATCGGAGAGCGCCCACTCGTAAGCCGGGGTCTGAGCATTCGGGGCCGTGTAGTGCGGCGAGCGCAGCAAAATGCACTGCTGCTTGGCTGTGGCGGGATCGAACACGGTGAAAGCCACCGCGTGGAACATCAGATCCCATTGGCAGAAGTAGGGGTATTCCCATGCATCGGGCATGGAAATCACATCGTGAGCGTGCAGGCGCTGCCACGAGGCGTTTTGGGTGTGCCAGCGCTGTAGCGGTGGATCTGGGGATGTGGGATCGCCATCAAGCCAGCGCTGCACACTCCAGCCGTAGTACTTCTTGCACCAGAGCAAACCTGCAGCCGCGCTGCTGTGGATCAGGCGGTCTTCCTCACTGAGATGCGGCACGCGGCTCTCGAAGAAATCGCGCCATTCCTGTTCACGCATGCGGAACAGCAGATCCACCTCACTGCTCTCAGCCGGCGCATCCGCGGAACTGACCGGTCCGCTGAGACGCAGATCCACCTGCCATTCCTCACCGGGTTGCAGCGTGCGCTGCAGATGCCGGGCCACCTTGGTGCCGCGCTGAGCCGGATTGATCGCCTCCTGCTCGCCGTTGATCAAATAGCGATGAAAACCATCCTTCTGGAACGGACGGGCGTTGGGCTTCTGAAAGAGGCGATCCGTGTTGGTCTGATTGTCAGTGAACAGCCAAGTGCCCTGGTTCTGACAACTCAGCCGATAGGCGCCCACCCCGCCCCCGACGGTGGCCCGAATGGCATCCCCATCGAGCTGCATCGGATGCTCTTGCTCATCGGGATAACCCCAGCTCCAGGTGTTGCGCAACCAGAGGGTGGGCAGAAGGGTGAGGGGTGCTGGATCAGGGCCGCGGTTGATGGCTCGGATGCGAATCGCAATGTCGTCTGGCCCGGCCTTGGCGTATTCGATGAAGACATCGAAATAGCGGCTCTCATCGAAAATGCCGGTATCCACCAGCTCGTATTCGGGCTGATCGCGACCCCGACGGCGATTTTCCTCGAGGAGTTGCTCGTAGGGGAAACGCTGCTGCGGATATTTGTAGAGCCCACGCATGAAGCTGTGGGTGGGGGTGTTGGCGATATGGAAGTAGTAGTCCTTGATGTCTTCGCCGTGGTTACCCTCTTCATTGGCAAGGCCAAAGGGGCGTTCCTTCAGGATTGGATCCACCCCATTCCAGAGCGCCAACGAGAAACACAAGCGGCATTGGCTATCGCAAATGCCCAGTAGGCCGTCTTCCCCCCAGCGATACACCCGTGAACGGGCATGATCGTGCGGAAAAGAATTCCAGGCATTGCCATCAGCGGAATAGTCCTCGCGAACGGTTCCCCACTGCCGCTCCGGTAAATAGCTGCCCCAGAGATCCCAGCGCACGCCTTCGCGATCGCGTTCGGCCATCCGCCGCAGCTCAGATCCTTCGGGCGATGCCCCGCTTGGAGAGGTCATAGGTCTTGCAGGATCTGGTCACCAATGCGCAACGCATTGGCAATCACCGTGAGGCCGATGCCGATTCCAGGGCAGCTGGGAAACACGCTGGCATCGGCGATGTACAGGTTGATGAGCTCATGGGCACGGCCATTGAGATCCACCACGGATGTGGCTGGGTTGGAACCCATGCGGCACGTGCCGCAAACGCTGCCCATCACCGTGAGCGGGGCTTCGCCGCGGGGATGCGTGGGCGCCGGCTTCACCACATGGCATTCGGGATCACTTTCCACCAACTTGAGGGTGTCGATCCAGCGATACACGAGGCGGTCATGGGCCTCGCGGTTGTTGGGGAGGTAGTGGATCTGCAGGTGATTGCCGCGCAACGTCAGCCGGTTATGAGGATCCGGCAGAACAGCACTCGTCGCCCACCAGACCACCGAACGCGCCGCCAGCTGCTCGAGGCCGAAATTCGGCATCAGCTTGGTCACCAGTGAGAGCACCGGTGGGGATTCAGCGAACAAGGCGTCCTGCAGCACACCGCCACCACTGGCAATCGAACCAAGCGGGAAGCTCACGTTCTGATCGCCCCAGTAGTAGTCGTTCACCCCCAGACTGCGGGCATAACGGCCGGAGTTGGGTTCAGCAGCGATTTGAATGATCGATGTGAGCTGCGGCTTCATCAGGTTGCGGCCCACCTGATCCGAGCCGTTGGCCAAGCCGCGGCTGTGGTGTTCAGTGGCCGAACGCAACAGGATTTCAGCGCTGTTAATCGCACCCGCAGCTAACACCACTACATGGGCAGCAAACAACCAGGACTGCCCATCAATCTCCGCCTCAACGCCGCGCACCTCAGTGCCCGACGGATTCACATGGAGCCGGCGCACCCGTGCACGCTCGCGCACTTGAACGGTGGCCTGGCTGCGGGCCGCTTCCACACCAAAGAGCTCGGCATCGCCAGTGGGATCCAAGGCAGATTCCGACCAACTCTGAGGCAGGTGGTAGGGATGAACACCTTGCCGCTCCAGCGAGAGGCGTAGCTCCTGCATGAAGGGCTCAATCGGTTTAGGCCCAAAGGGGAAGCCGGATTGACGCGGAGGTTCGCTTGGATCGACGCCCTGCTCACCATGCACCCGGTAGAGCTGCTCAGCGCGGTCGTAGAAAGGAGCGAAATGGTTGTAGCTCAGCTCCCAAGAGGGGGCTGCACCGTCCTGAAGCTGCACGCCAGAAAACTCCTTCTCCCGCATCCGCTCGAGTACCCCACCCCAGATCTTGGTGTTGCCGCCGAGCGCATAGATCGTTTGGGGAGAAAAGGGATCCCCATCGGTGCCGAACCACTGCTCACCGGGGTGGTAGCGATCCTTGCGGAAGAGATCCACATCGGCCACGTTCTGATCGGCCAAGGGCATCGCACCGCCGCGCTCGAGCAGCAACACGCGCTTACCGGAGCGTGAGAGCTGGCCCGCCAAGGTGCCGCCGGCAGCGCCGCTGCCGATCACGATCACGTCGTAGTGGGTGTCATCAATGATCATGGTGAACCTCCTATTGCCACACGTAGATCAGCAGAAAGAGGATGATCCAGATCACATCCACGAAGTGCCAGAACAGGGATGTGGCCTGCACCCCCTGCTCACCGCCGCTGTAGTTCCCGGGGATGAACGACTTGATCAGCATCAGCCCCATCAGCAGGATGCCCGTGGCCACGTGCAGGCCATGGAAACCGGTGAGCAGATAGAAGGTGCCACCAAAGGTCCCGGAGGTGAAGCCGAATTGCAAACCGCTCCACTCAACCGCTTGGCCATAGAGGAAGTAAGCCCCCATGGCCATGCTCATCAGCCAGAAGCCACGGAACAGCAGCATGTTCTCGCGGTTCTTGAAATGCTCCGCCAAAGCGATGGTGCCGGAGCTGGATACGAGCACGATCGTGTTCACCAGCGGCATCCGCCACTCCAACCCGTCCACCCCATCGGGTAGCCAGTTGAGGGCTGAAGTCTTCAACAGGGCGTAACCGCTGAAGAAGGCCAGGAAAATAACACTTTCCGAGCACAGAAAGATGATGAAACCCGTGAGGTTGTGTTTGGGATGCTGCTCGTGCTCAGCGGGAGTTCCAGGTTGTTGCAGTGTGGTGGTGGTCATGCGGCTGCCTCCTGCAGCTCAAGCCGGCGTTCGATCTCGTCTTGGTGTTCCACCAGCGGCTGGCCGGTTCCGTAGCCATAGGGGCGGCTGATCACGGTAGGCACGTCCTCTCCAAAGTTGTCCTCCGGGGGAGGGGAAGGCAACAGCCACTCGAGGCCAATGGCATTCCAGGGATTGTGGGTGGCCTTGGGACCCCGGATCCAGGCGCTCAGCATGTTGAGCAGAAACGGAATGATCGACACACCCAGCAGGAAGGCGCCGAGGCTGGCCACCACATTCCAGAAGGTGAATTCAGGGTCGTAGCTCGACACGCGCCTGGGCATTCCCATCAGGCCCAGGGGGTGCATGGGAAGGAAGTTGAGGTTGGCGCCGACGAAGGTGAGCAGGAAGTGCAGCTTGCCCAGCCCTTCGTAGGGCATGCGGCCGATGAATTTGGGGAACCAGTGGTAGATGGCGGCAAAGATCCCCATCACAGCAGCGCCATAGATCACGTAGTGGAAATGACCCACCACGAAATAGGTGTTGGACACGTGGATGTCCACCGGCACCGTGGCCAACATGATGCCGGTGATGCCGGCAAACACGAAGTTGAACAAGCCACCCAGGCAGAACAGCATGGGAGTGGTGAGCCGCAGCTTGCCGCCCCAGAGGGTTCCCAGCCAGGCAAACACCTTCACACCGGTTGGCACCGCAATCAACATCGTGGTGACCATGAACAGATTACGCATCCACTGGGCCACACCACTTGGGAACATGTGGTGCACCCACACGATCAAGCCAAGGCCAACGATGATGAACGACGCCAAAGCCACATAGACATATCCAAACAGCGGCTTGCGCGAATAAACCGGGAACAGCTCAGAGAAAATGCCGAACACCGGCAGGATGATCACATAAACAGCCGGGTGTGAATAGAACCAGAAGAAGTGCTGATACAGAACCGGATCACCACCGCCTTCGGGGCGGTAGAAGCTGGTGCCAAAGGTGAGATCCATCAGGAGCATGATCGCTCCACCGGTGAGGGCTGGCAGACCAATCAACTGAAGGCTCTGGGCTGCCAGCGCCGTCCAGCAGAACACGGGCATCCGAAAGAGCGTCATCCCCGGAGCACGCATCCGCAGGATGGTGGTCACGAAATTGATGGCCCCCATGATCGATGACACCCCGGAAAGCGCCACGGCCGTGATCCACATCCCCTGGCCGTTGATCAAATTGCCCAGCGGATTTTGAATGCTCACGGGTGGGTAACTCCACCAACCCGAATAGGCGGGGCCGCCTGGAACAAAGAAGCTGGCCATCAGCAGAAAGCCGAAAATGGGCACCAGCCAAAAAGCCACGGCATTTAGCCTTGGGAAGGCCATATCCGGTGCGCCGATCATGGTGGGAATCAGCAGGTTGTTGAGGCCATTCAGCACTGGGAAGGTGAACAGGAACAACATGATCGTTCCGTGCATCGTGTAGATGCCGTTGTAAACGGCACGATCCACCAAATCGCTTTCTGGTGTGATCAGCTCACCGCGGATCACCATGGCCAGCAGGCCACCGATCAGGAAAAAGAAAAACGCGGTAACGATGTATTGGATGCCAATCACCTTGGCATCGGTGCAGAAGCTGAAATAACGGCCCCAGCCCGGTTCGGGCTTCGGCTCTGGAGGAAAGGTGGCGATGGTCATCAGGCTTGGTGGGGCTGGGAGGACGAACCGGGAACATTCACCTGAGGCGGAGGTGCCGGGGGCACGGTTGCCCAGCCAGGGTTCGAGCGGGCTTGGCGTGTTGCGTACTCAGAAACAGCGCGGCTTAAGCCCGGCTGCAGCGGTGCACGGGAGGCCTGCTCAAGCCAGGCCTGATGCTCCTCAGCGCTTTCCACCACCACATCGGATTGATTGGCGGCAAACCAAGTGCCACTGAATTGGGAATCGCGCAGGCGATACACCCCTTCACGGGTGGGGGTGACGTTGAAATCAATCGCCCGGCCCGGAACCACATCCTGCTTCACACGGAAAGCGGGGATGTAGAAGCCATGAAGTACATCCTCCGAGACCAATCGGAAGGTGACCGGTTGATCCACAGCAAGATGCAACTCGGTGGAGGACACATTCGATCCGGGATAGCGGAACTCCCACGACCACTGGCGGGCAATCACCTCCACCTGTTCCTTTGGCAAACGATCGCCGGTGTAGCCGCCCACCTCTTCAACTGGGTTACGGGGATGGATGTGCTCCATGGGGCCGAGCGTTCCAAGCTCCTCGGAGGCCCGGATGGTCCAGAAGGCAATCCCCATCACCAACACAAAGGGAATCGCCGTCCAGATCACCTCCAACTTTGTGTTGCCCTCGATCGGAACAGCATCGCTGTCGTCGTATTTCTCGGCGCGGTTGAACAGCATCACCCACGCCATCACCGAAACCACCCCCAGAAACACAAAGGTGCCAATGGCGGTTTCAAAGCTGAACAGATCGTCCACCAACGGTGCCGCGGTGGAGGCCTGAACAGGGAGCCAGCGATGGGCTTGCTGCCCCATCCAGTTGCTGATCAGCACCATCACCCCAACCCAGACGCTGAGGCCAACCACGGCTGGGGTGTTGATCGATCGTGTTGAGGAACTCGTCATGGCAATGCAGTCCTCAAGGCAACGCAGTGTGGAGATCGGCTCCTGCCTGCAGGAGCTGATCGGCGGCGATGTGAACGCCAAACTCAGCGGCCAACTGCGCGCCAAGGGTGCCGTGCAGGCCGATCACGGCAAACATCACAATCCCAACAGCCAAATAAATCCACTGCACCTGACGGCCCATGTCGCGGCGCCAGGCGTAGCGCTGAAAGCCACGCCACACGGTCATGGCCACGATCACCGCCAGCACCAGCACGCCGCCAACGCCATGCCAGAGCATGGTGGTCATGCCACCGAGGCCGAAGGTGCTCTTCACGCCGGGCAGAGGCACGGCCGTGAGCATTTCGTAGAAGCCAGCAGCCACGGTGAGGAAGGTCACCAGGCAGCACGCCAGCAGGTTGTACCAACCCACATCGTGGAAACCACCACGGGTGATCGGCAGAGCCAGGAAGCGAAACACCCGCTTCTCTAGGGGATAGAACGCACCCACCACATCGAAGGCGATGGCGATCACAAACAGCCCGATAGTGAGGTGCACCAGATTCGGGTGGATCGGCAGGCTATAGGGCAGGCCGTTCGAGCCGAGCTCCTGGGCGATCTGTTCGATCGTGGGCTGCTGGGGGCTGTAGGCGAGGGCGAAGAGCATCAGATCAGCCCCTCGCGCATGGCTGCCACCACCTTCACGGTGTGGAGGCCGTAGGTCCAGATCAACTTGTCGCCGAGCACCACCTGAACACAGATCAGGGCACTCACCACCGATCCAGCGCCCAGGAACGACAACGGCAGCGTTTCAGGATCCCGGGAGCGGAGCACATAGCGCCAACCGGACAGCAATGACAACACCCCCGCCAGTGACCAGCCGATGGTGGTGTGGATGTCGAGGATGTTGCGAGCCGCACCGTAGGGGGCGGCCAGGCCCGCCTCCACCTGCCCAAAGATGATCGCCACGAAGATCGCGCCCGTGGCGAACAGAAGATTCCAGAAGCTCACCTCAAACAGAGGTGGCTTACGCCAAACCACGCCGATCACGTCGAAGACGAAGGCGATCAACGCCATCGAAATCACGAAGTGGACAACGATCGGATGGATCGTGTCCATCCAGGGTAGGTTGTGGTCGTTGAGCGGCGGCAGCAGCTCAAGCATGGGATGCCCAATGGCTCACACTAGATTGGCGCGCCCGCCTAGACGCCGCACAGGATTGTTGTGGTTCGCCAACTATGGCGATGCCAAACCCCGGCGATAGCGAACTCAGGAGTGGGAGCAGGGGGACTTGAACCCCCACAACGTTGCCGTCTGCGGATTTTAAGTCCGCTGCGTCTACCAATTCCGCCATGCTCCCGGTCGCAGGGAGCAACCCCTGGGGCCAGGCTTCCATCTTAGATTTGAGTGGCAACCGCCTTGCTGCCGTGCCCCTGCCTGGGTTTCTCAGCTCACTGTCGAGCGAAACGCTGCTGGTGATCGGCGCTTACGTAGCTCTGGGCGGCGCCTACCTACTGGTGGTTCCAGCGGCCCTGATGGCCTGGATGGCCAAGCGCTGGACCGTGATGGGCAAGATCGAGCGCACCGCCATCTACGGCCTGGTGTTTCTGTTCTTCCCGGGCCTGATCGTGCTGGCCCCCTTCGTGAATCTGCGCCTGCAGGGTCAAGGGCAGGTTTGATGGGGACCGGCATCACCCGCGGCAAGGCTCTGCTGGCGGGCGTGGCGATTTTTGGGCTTGGGGGCCTTGGCTACTGGGGGTTCCAGGCTGCTGGCTTGGAAGGCTTCTCAGCTGGGATCGCCGCTCAGGCGGTGTTGGTGGCCGTGGTGTTGGTGTGGACCGGCTCCTACCTGTTTCGGGTGGTGACCGGAAACATGACCTATATGGAGCAGCGGCGCCGCTACCGCTCGGCCTATGAGGCCGCCACCGACGACGAACTGCAGCAACGCTTCGATGCCATGAGCCCCGAGGAGCAAGAGAAGCTGCTGCGGGAGCTCGGACAGCTCGAGGAGACCGGCAGCAGCGAAGAGCCGGCGCCTCCGACCCCATAGGCTCACGGGCAGATCCAGCGCTGCCGTGACCACCACCACCCCGATCCAGCAGCGTTTCAGCCAGCTTCAGCAGCAGGGCCGTTGTGCCCTGATGCCGTTTCTGATGGCCGGGGATCCAGATCTCGCCAGCACCCGCTCCGCCCTGCTGGCCCTGGAGCAAGCGGGCGCTGACATGATCGAGCTGGGCATCCCCTACAGCGATCCGCTGGCGGATGGCCCGGTGATTCAGGCCGCTGCGAGCCGTGCCCTGGGCTCAGCCACCACCCCCGGGCGCGTGCTGGAGATGCTCACCAGCCTCAAGGGGGAGCTGCAGATTCCGGTGATCCTGTTCACCTACAGCAATCCCCTGCTCAACCGCGGCATGGAGGCGTTCTGCCGCGATGCGGCTGCCGCTGGTGCCGCCGGCCTGGTGGTGCCCGATCTGCCCCTGGAGGAAGCCGAGAAGCTCTCCGCCATCGCCGTTGAACACGGCCTCGATCTCGTGCTTCTGGTGGCGCCCACAACCCCCGCAGAGCGGATGGGCCGGATTGCCGCGGCCAGCCGGGGCTTCACCTATCTGGTGAGCGTCACCGGTGTGACCGGCGTGCGCACCAACCTCGAAAACCGCGTGGCGGGGCTGGTGCAGCAGCTCAAGGGCATGGGCCCCACACCGGTGGCGGTGGGCTTTGGGATCTCCGGCCCCGAACAGGCCCGCCAGGTGCGCGACTGGGGCGCCGATGGTGCGATCGTGGGCAGTGCCCTGGTGAAGGTGATGGCCGAAGCCCACTGCCAGCAAGGGGATGTAGCCGCCGCCGCCGGCCGGTTCTGCAGCCAGCTGCGCGCGGCCCTCGATGCCTAAGCCGGCTGGATGAACGATCAGCCCAGCGATCAAGCGGCAGCGCTGTTCGGCGCCGTGTCCCAGGCCTACGCCGCCCATCGCCCCACCTACCCGGAGCGGTTCTTCGCCGAGTTTGCGGCGCGCTGCCCCGGTCAGCAGCGGGTGTGGGACTGCGGCTGCGGCAGTGGCCAGGCCTCGTTGGCGCTCGCTGAGCACTTCGAGCAGGTAGTTGCCAGCGATGCCAGCAGCGAGCAGCTGCAGCTGGCCCCCCAACATCCCCGCATCCGCTGGTTACAGGCGCCGGCCAACGCTGTGCCACTGGAGCCGGCCAGCGTGGATGGCGTGCTGGTGGCGGCAGCGGTGCATTGGTTCGCCGGTGAGGCCTTCAACGCTGAAGTGCGGCGCGTGGCACGACCGGGCGCTGTGATGGCCTGGATCGGCTACTTGCCCTTGCAGCTCCAACAGCCAGATCTGCAGCAGCAGCTCGATCGCTTCTACGGATCCACGCTCGAACCCTGGTGGCCGCCCCAACGGCGCTGGGTGGATCAGCGCTATGCCGGTCTGCCATTCCCGGGCAAGGAGTGGCCCTTCCCCAGCGATCAATGGATCGAGCGCCACTGGAATCTCAGCGATCTGCTGGGGTATCTGGCCAGTTGGTCGGCCGTGTCGAATGCGCGGCGCAGCGGGGTGGATCCACTGCAAGCCCTCGAACCGGAGCTGCGGCGCCACTGGCCCGCTGCTGGGGCGCAGCCGCTGCTGGTGCGCTGGCCGTTCATGGGCCGCTGGGGCGTGATCCACGCCTGAACCTTGCCGGAGCCGTCAGAATCGGCGCACGCGATTTGTTTCTGGCTGCCGCGATGGCTCACCGCTCCCTGCTCACTGCTGGCCTGCTGCTGGGTGGCCTCGCCCTGGCACCCACGGCAGCGCAAGCCGGTTGGACCAACTACACCTCCTCCATCTCCGAGGTGGATGCCTGCAACCAGGCCCAGTACCTGATGCCGGAGAAGGCGGTGGTGCAGGAGTTCCGCTACCGCGTGAACAGCAACAAAAACGGCAACAGCTTCATCTGCAGCGTGCGCTGGAGCGACAAGGCCTCGGCCCAGCCCACCGATCGGCCGATCCTCTTCCCCTCACGGATCCGTCAGCCGATCTTCGCGGCGGGCTGGCTGTAGGTTGCGGCCCAGAAGCCTGTTGCAACCATGCGTTTCGTGCTCTGGGGCACCTACTGCGAGAACGCCCTCGAGAAGCGTGCTCCGTATCGCGACGAGCACCTGGCCGGCCTGAAGCAGCAGAAGGATTCCGGTGTGTTGATCACCCTCGGCCCCACCGAGGGCAGCACGCATGTGTTCGGCATTTATGAGGCCGAGAGCCAGGAGCAGGTGGAAGTGCTGCTCCATAACGACGTGTACTGGCGCAACGGCATCTGGACCGAGCTGAAGGTGTACCCCTGGATCCAGGCCTTCTGAGCTCAGGCTTTCGGCCAGCCAGCCAGAGCCTGCTGCCACACCCAGGCCGCCACCTCAGCGGTGCCCTGCTCACCCAGAACCTCGCCATAACCGCTCATCTGGCCAACGCCCGCGGCGGCAATCGCGGCAATGGCCTCCTCCGAGGCACGGTTCTCACGCTCCAGCGCCGCCAGCTTGAGCGTTTTGCCGCGGCGAATGATGTTGCCGCCATTCACATGGCAACCGGCGCAGTGCAGCTCAAACAGTTGGGCCCCATCGGCCCAAGCCGGCGCCGGCCAGAACATCAAGGCCACCAAGCCGGCCAGGAGCCAGCCTGAAAGCGAGCGCCAGAAGCCACGGCCTGATTGCATCGCCGCCATCGCACGCAACCTTGTCGAAAGCAGCCTTGTCGCAAGCAGCCTGATCACACGCGTCCCAGCGTTGTTGCAACCAGTCTGCAGAGGCGCTCCGGCACGCTGAAATGGAGGCGCATCAACCGTCTTGCATGCTCACCGTTCTGCACAGCGCCGACTGGCAGATCGGCAAGCCCTACGCCCGCGTGCAGGATCCCGATAAACGCGCCCGGCTGCGGCAGGCTCGGATCGAGGTGATCAGCCGCATCGGCGCTCAGATCACCGCACATAACGCCCGTTATCTACTGGTGGCCGGCGATCTGTTTGATTCGCCGACGCCGAGCAGCAGCGATGTGAGCGCCGTGTGCCAGGCAATCGGCAAGCTGCAGGTGCCAGTGCTGGTGATCCCCGGCAACCACGACCACGGCGCGCCCGGCAGCGTTTGGCACAGCACGTTTTTTCAGAGCGAACAGCAACGGCGCGCCCCCAACCTGCAGGTGCTGCTGGAGCGACAACCGCTGGAACTCGACGACGTTGTGGTGCTGCCCTGCCCGCTGCTGCGCCGCAGCGACAGCAGCGACCCCACCGCCTGGGTGCGGCAGATCTCCTGGAACGAACTGCCAGCAGACAAGCCCCGCCTCCTGCTCGCCCATGGTTCTGTGCACGGGTTTGCGGCAGCCGATCTCGATGCCGACGACGACAACCCCAGCAGCGCCAACAATCGCCTGCAACTCGATGCCCCCCTGCTCGAGCAGCTGGATTACGTCGCTCTCGGCGACTGGCATGGGCTCAAACAGGTTGATCCCCGCACCTGGTACAGCGGGTCGCCGGAGCCCGATCGCTTTCCCCGCACCAACGACTACCAGAACGGCCAGGTGCTGGCGGTGAACCTCAAGCGCGGAGCGCTGCCCACGGTGCAACCGCTACCCACCGCCGCCCTGGTGTGGCATCAGCTGCAGGCCACACTGCACGGCCCAGAAGACCTGGAAAGGCTGGAGCGCCAGCTCGATCCGCTGCTGCAAGCCGAGCCTGGCAGCCAGCTCCTGCTGCTCGAACAGCGCGGCAGCCTCAACCTGGCCAGCCATGAGCGTTACGACCAACTGCTGGAGCGGCTCGAGGCTCAGCTGCTGCGGCTCAAACGCCGGGGCCAGATCGAGCAACAGCCCGATCCAGCCGAGCTGGAGCCGTTGCTTCAGCGCGCTGACGATCCCTTGATTGCCAGGGTGGCCGGCGACCTGCACGCGGAACTGCTCGAGGCCGCCTGCGACCACGATCCGCAACGGCGGCAGCTGTTGCAGCTCACCCTGGCCGAACTGCATCGCGCGGCAGGAGCGGTGCCATGCGCCTGATCGCCTGCCGCCTGCAAAACGTGCGCCGCCACCGCGAGCTGGAGCTGGAGTTCGGCCGGTCGCTCACGCTGATCACGGGTGCCAACGAGAGCGGGAAAAGCACCCTGGTGGAGGCGCTGCACAAAGGGCTGTTCCTACGGGCCACCGCCACGGGCCGAGGGGTGGAGGAGCTGCGTTCGCGCTTGCAGGCAGGCCTGCCGGAGGTGGAGATCCGCTTTGAAGCAGGGGCTGAATGCTGGCGGCTGCGCAAACGCTTTGCCGGCGCCAGCGGCACCTGCCAACTCAGCAATGCCAGCGGTGTGGCCCTCAGCGGAGCGGAAGCCGAGGAACGCCTGGCGGCGCTTCTGGGGTATGAGGCGCCGGTGGAAGGTCGGCGCATCGCCCAACTGCCGGAGCGCTGGGCTCACCTATGGGTGCGGCAGGGGGATGCCGGGCTGAATCCCCTGGAGGGATCCCAGGAGCGCTACGACCATCAGCGGCTGATTCACCAACTGCAGCAGCAGGGGGGCAGCGGCGCACTGGAATCCAACCGGGATCGCCTGGTGCTCGAGCAGATCCAACAGCAGGTGGCAACGCTCTACACCGCCACCGGCCGCGTTAAAGCGGGATCTCCCCTGGCGGAAGCCCAGCGCCGCAGCCAGGAAGCCGCCGCTGCTCTCAGCAGCGCCCACCAGCAGGTGGCCGATCTGGAAGCGGCGATGGAGCAGTGGCGCAGCATCAACGAACGCCTGCACGCGATCGATCAGCGGCAGCGGCCGGCCCTGCTGCGTGAGCTGGATCTGGAGCAGCGCACCCAACTGCTGCAGGCCCAACTGCAACCCCTGCTGCAACAGCAACAGGACCAACGCCAACTGCAGGAGCAACAGCACCGGGAACAACAGGAGCAAGCGCAACTCAACACACGGCTCAACGATCTGCTCCAGGAGCAACAGGAGAGCAGCAAGCAGCGCGATCTGCTCAAGCAGCAGGCGCAGCAGCTGAACACCACCCTGCGCCAGATGGCCCAACGGCAGGAGCTGCTGCAGGCGCTGCTCGATCGCCAGCAGCTCGATGCAGAAGCCGAGCAACTGCGCGAGCATCAGCGCCAGCTGAAGCGGCTGCAAGGGGAAGCCGAAACCCTCAAACAACAGCTGGCGGGCCTGCCGGAGATCAACGCCGATCAGGTGCGGCAGCTGCGCCATGCCGAACAGCAGTTGGCGCAGGCCACGGCCCGTTGCGAAGCGATGGCAGCAGGGATTGACGTGATCCAGGCGGATCAGCCGGTGATCCTCAATGGCGAAACGCTGGCCCCTGGTGAGCGGCGGCGCATCGACGCCTCCGCCTCCCTTCAGGTGGGGGCAGG
>VGPP01000032.1 GCA_016882585.1 Cyanobacteria bacterium M_surface_7_m2_037 | reverse complement strand
GTGACAGCCACGCCGGGGTCCCCCCAGCCCAGCAGCACCGGCACAACCTTCAAATGGGCCGTGCTGCTGATTGGCAGAAATTCGGTGAGCCCCTGCACCACACCGAGAACCAAAAAGCGCCAGCAGGCTTGAAGCACCCCGAGCTGATCGGTCGGGGGCAGGGCAGCGAACACCGCGGGAGAAGCAGCACTGCAGCGACCCTATGCGGCGGAACCCGCCCTGGCCAGCAGCAGGAACACCGGACGCGTCCTCTAAGGTTGCACAACTTTCTTCACACGGTGGTGATCGGGGTTCCACCCAGCCTCACGGTGGCCGCGATGCCTCCCAGCCCCGTCCGGGCGACCACGCGCTCCAGCCTGAGTGCGGGGATCGGGCTGGCTGGCGCTTTGCTGGTGGCCCTGCCGGTGTTCCTGCAGGCCCCATGGGTACGGCTGGCCCCGTTCAGCGCTGCGCTCTTCACCGCCCCTCTCCTGCTGGTGGGCGTGTTGCTGGCGGAGAACCCCAACCCCAACCTGAGCCGAGCCGGCACCTTGCTGGTGGGTTTCAGCGGCAGTTGGCTGGGGGGATGCCTGTTCTGGGGTTGGTGCCGGCTGCATCCGCTCTGGCATCTGCCGATCGAAGCGTTTGCCCTGCCCCTGGCCCTGGGCGGTTTGAACAGCCGCTGGCGCCTGGCCGCCAGCTTCTATCTGGCTTCGCTGCTGGGCACAGCCTGCACGGATGGGGTGATGGCGATCACCGGAGTGATGCGCCACTGGAGAGAAGTGCTTCTCGCCCCAGCCGATCAGGCCGCCCAACATCTTCAAGCCGCCGCCCTTGAGGTGGTGCAACCCCTGCCCCTGGCGGTAACGCTGCTGGCCGGAGCGCTCCTACTGGGGCTCTGCCGGCGGTTCTGGCAACACCCCGATCCCGCCTGGCGCCTGGCCGCTTCCGCCATGGCCACCACGCTGGCTGTGGATGGGGTGTTTCTGGCAGCGGCGCTCTGGGCCCCGCAGCTCAGCGGCCTGATCTGAAGAACTGCAAAAGCCTGCCGCTCTGGCCTCAAGGCCAAGGCGTCACACCTGTAGCTTTGCAACGCTGCTTGGCAGTCCCTGTGATTCCCGTTCAGACGGAGACTTCGATGAAACGGCTGGTTTCGTGGCTCATGAGTGGCGTGCTGCTGGCCAGCCTGCTCTTCGGCCTGGTGATAGCACCCACGGCCCAGGCGGCCGATCTGAGCAACGTGGCCGACGAGAAAATCGCCGAGCGGGGCGACAAAATCGACCTCAACAACTGCTCAGTGCGGCGCTTCCAGGCGTTCCCGGGCATGTACCCCACCCTGGCCGGCAAGATCGTGCTGGGTGGCCCCTACAACACCGTTGACGATCTGTTCAATCTGGACCTCACCGATCGCCAGAAAGAGCTGGTGGAGAAGTACAAGAGCAATTTCACCGTGACTCCGGCTTCGATCGCTCTGAACGAAGGTTTTGACCGGATCAACGACGGCCAGTACCGCTGAATCCCAGCGCTGGTCTGATCCCTCAGGTTTAAATTCGCTCACCGGTTCCAGCCGTCGGGCCCTCCCGGCGGCTTTTTTGTTGCCCTTCACGCCTCGGGCTCCGTGGTTCAGCTGCCCTCCAACTGGGATGTGATCGTGGTGGGCGGCGGGGCCGCGGGGTTGATGGCGGCTCTTGAGCTGCCCGCTGAACTTCGGGTGCTGCTGCTGAGCAAAGACCACGCCCCCCGCTCCTCCAGCCGCTGGGCCCAGGGGGGTATTGCGGCCGTGACCAACGCCGACGACAGCTTCGCCAGCCATCGCGACGACACCCTCAGGGCCGGCGGCGGCCTCTGCGACCCACCGGCCGTGGAGCTGCTGGTGCGCGAAGCACCAGCCTGCGTGGAGCGGTTGCTGGAGCTGGGGATGGACTTTGATCGCCACAATGGCGGTCTGAGTACCACGCTCGAGGCAGCCCACAGCCACCGGCGCGTGCTCCACGCCCAGGACCGCACCGGCGGCGCCCTGGTGGATGCCCTGGAGCGAAGGGTGCTGCAACGGCCAGGGCTGGTGCGCCTGCAAGGAGCACTGGCCCTGCAGCTTTGGATCGAGGCTGGCCGGTGCTGCGGTTTGCAGATGCTGCACGCCGGAACCCTGCGCTGGCTGCAGGCCGGGGCCGTGGTGCTGGCCACCGGCGGTGGCGGCCACCTGTACGCCAACACCACCAACCCATCGCAAGCCAGCGGCGATGGCATCGCCATGGCCTGGCAGGCCGGGGCGGTGATCCGGGATCTGGAATTCGTGCAGTTTCATCCCACGGCCTTGATGCTGCCGGGGGCGCCGCACTTTCTGATCTCCGAAGCGGTGCGTGGCGAAGGAGCGCGGCTCCTGGATGGCCGCGGGGGCAGCCCGGTGGGCCAGCTGCCCGGAGCCGACCTTGCCCCCCGCGATGCCGTGAGCCGCGCCCTGGTGCAGTGCATGCGCGAGCAGCAGCTCGAGCACGTGTGGCTGGATCTGCGCCCGGTGGGCCGCGAACGGCTGGAGCTGCAATTCCCCACGATCCTGGGGCGTTGCCGGGAGCTGGGGCTGGAGCCCACCAACACGCCCATCCCGGTGGCGCCGGCGGCCCATTACTGGATGGGTGGCGTTCGCACCAATGCCATGGCCGCCACCACGATTCCCGGGCTCTATGCCGTGGGAGAGGTGGCCAGCACCGGCGTGCATGGCGCCAACCGCCTGGCCAGCAATTCGCTGATGGAATGCCTGGTGTTTGCCCGCCAGCTGCGGCAGCTCGAGCCGCCGCCGGCCCTCCCACCGCTGCGTGCCACACAGCGGCCGATCACCGGCCTACCGGTCCCCACCGGGGAGCAGTTCCGCCAGCTGGAGCACACCCTGCAGGCGCTGCGCAGCCTGTGCTGGCAGGTGGCGGGAGTGGAGCGCCAGGGCAGCCAATTGCGGCATGGACTGGAGAGGCTGCAGCGCCTTCAGGGCACGATCCAGCACGACCCCTGGCTGGAAGCGATTGCGGCGCTGCCACCAGCCGATCACACCAACCTGGATGCCACGGAGTGCGCCTGGATCAGCCGTGCTCACGACCTGCGCCAGCGCCTGGTGGTGACCCAGCTCCTGCTGGAAGCAGCCCTGTTCCGCGTGGAGAGCCGGGGCGGCCATTTCCGGGTGGATGCACCGGCCACGCAACCGTTCTGGCAGCGCCACAGCGTGCAGCGCCGCCACCAGCCGATCAGTACGGAGGCGGTGGCCCCAGCGGCCCCGCTCAGTTGAGAGCGGGGCCCTTGTAGCCGATCAGTTCCGCCAGCTTCAGCAGGGGCTTCACGCCGGAATCGAGCGTTCCATTGATTTCCCAGGTGGGATAGCCCTCGATCTTCTTGGCGTCACAGAGCTCCTTCTGGCTGTTGCGGCCATCGGGAGCGCATTCGATCACGGTGAGCTTCTCGGTGGCTTCCCGCCCAAACAGCTCCTTCTGTTCATGGCAGTGGGGGCACCAGTAGGCGCTGTACATCACAGCGCCACTTGCGGTGAGCTGTTCCGCCAGGGCAATCGTGCCGACTGTGCTCTCAGCGCGCACCGGCGGCGGCACCCCTTTGCCGGTGTCCACCGCCGGTTGCCCCACTGATGCGGCCCAACCCAGGCCGATCACCGCGACCACCAGGGCCGTGATCAAGCCACGAAACAGCAACTGGCCGCGATCATCCCAATCACCTCCCACCACACTCAGCACCAGCAAACCGGTGCTGAGTGCCGCCGAGAGGATGCAGAAGGGGCAGCAATCGCGAATGGCGAAGGCCATCACCCCGATCAGCACAGCGCTGAACACGGTCATCCCGGTGCCGAGCAGGGTCATCCCCCACCAGCTGGGTTGGGCCAGGGTTTGCCGGGCCTCCCCCTGCAGCACCAGCGGCACCACCGCCATCAACAACATGGCGGCGTACGCCAAAAAGCCAAACAGCGACAGGGGCTGGCCAAACAGGCTGCCCCAATCGCTGGAGAGCACCTTCTCGCAACCGTTGCAGCCGAAAAAGCCCTGGCTGCTGCAGCTCAGTGAGGCCAACAAGCCCCATTTCTTCAGGGTGATCGAGCCCGTATCGATCACGCCGATGGTGGCCAGCACGGCCATCGCCACGCGGATCCATTTGCTGCCGGAGTCGCCGCGGCGCCGCTGGCCGGCGAGGCGCTCACTGAGGCGAGAGGAGGTCACTCAGGAGATCTCACTGCTGGGCTGATTGTGGCAGGCACAATCCGCTCCAGGTGAAGCTGATCGGTAGGGTTGGGGATTGGCCAGCGCGCGGCCCCTACCCCCAATCCGATGAGCCAAAGCACCGCGGCATCCACGGCGGCCCCATCCAGCAAACCCACCGTGGCCTTCGCCCATCTGGGCTGTGAAAAAAACCGTGTGGATACCGAGCACATGCTCGGGTTGCTGGCCCAAGCCGGCTACGGCGTGAGCGCCGACGAAAGCGACGCCAACGTGGTGGTGGTGAACACCTGCAGCTTCATTCAGGACGCCCGCGAGGAATCGGTGCGCACCCTGGTGGAACTGGCGGAGCAGGGCAAGGAGCTGATCATTGCCGGCTGCCTGGCCCAGCACTTCCAGGACGAACTGCTCGAAAGCCTCCCCGAGGCCAAGGCGATCGTGGGCACCGGCGATTACCAGCACATCGTGAGCGTGCTCGAGCGGGTGGAAGCCGGCGAGCGGGTGAAGCAGGTGAGCGCCAATCCCACCTTCGTGGCGGATGAGCACCTGCCCCGCTACCGCACCACCAGCGAAGCGGTGGCTTATCTGAAGGTGGCCGAAGGTTGCGACTACCGCTGCGCCTTCTGCATCATTCCCCACCTGCGCGGCGATCAGCGCTCCCGCACGATCGAGAGCATCGTGGCCGAGGCCAAGCAGCTGGCTGCCCAGGGGGTGCAGGAGCTGGTGCTGATCAGCCAGATCACCACCAACTACGGCCTCGATCTGGCGGGCAAACCCCAGCTGGCGGAGCTGCTGCGGGCCCTGGGTGAAGTGGAGATCCCCTGGATCCGCGTGCACTACGCCTACCCCACCGGCCTCACCGAAGCGGTGCTGGCGGCCTACCGGGAGGTGCCCAATGTGCTCCCCTACCTCGATCTGCCGCTGCAACACAGCCATCCCGAGGTGCTGCGGGCGATGAACCGCCCCTGGCAGGCGGATGTGACCAGCGGCGTGCTGCGCCGCATCCGCGAGCAGCTGCCCGATGCGGTGCTGCGCACCACCTTCATCGTGGGCTTCCCCGGAGAAACCGAGGAGCACTTCCAGCATCTGCTCGATTTCGTGGCCGAGCAGCGCTTTGATCATGTGGGCGTGTTCACCTTCTCGCCGGAAGACGGCACCCCCGCCGCGGATCTGCCCGATCAGGTGCCCGCCGAGGTGGCGCAGGAGCGCAAAGACCGGCTGATGGCCCTGCAGCAACCGATCGCCGCCGAGCGCAACGCCGCCTGGGTGGGCCGGATCGTGGATGTGCTGATCGAGCAGGAAAACCCCAGCACCGGCGAGATGCTCGGCCGCTGCGCCCGCTTCGCGCCTGAAGTGGATGGCGAGGTGCGGGTGCTGCCCGGTGAAGGCGGCTTGTGCGCTGCCCCGGGCACGATGGTTCCCGTGCGCATCACCGCCGCCGACACCTACGACCTGGTGGGTGAAGTGGTGGGAGCGAAGGCGATGGTGAGCGATGCACTCGCCGCCCGCCAGGCAGGGGCTTGAGCCAGCCGCGCCGGGCCCTCGGGCGGATCCGTGAGCGGCTCACCCGCCACCAGCGCACCACCTTCCTGCTGGCCTCGGGCCTGAGCACCGCCGGCTCCTTCGCCGGGCTCACCGCCAAAGGCTGGCTGCTGATGGAGGGATCGGGCAATCCCTTCCTGCTGGCCGCCAATTTCGCCCTGCTCACCCTGCCCACCCTGGTGGTGAGCGGGCCTGCGGGAGTGCTCACGGATCGGCTCGGCAGTGAGCGGGTGTTGATCCGGGCCCAGTGGGCGCTGCTGCTCGCTGCGGTGCTCGGTGCCATTGCCATCCCGATCAGCAGCGGCGGCCAGCAGGATGCCCTGCTGCTGCTCAGCACCCTGGGTGTGGGGATCGCCAGCACCTATGAGCTCACCGCCCGCAATAAATATGTGGCGCTGCTGGTGGATGAAACAGCGCAGCTGGGGCCCTATCTGGCCAGCTTTTCGGTGATCTTCAACGTGGGCAAGCTGGTGGGTCCGCCGATCGGCGGCCTGCTGCTGGCGGCCACGGGCCCCACCCTGGCCTTGAGCCTGGATGCGGCCACCTACCTGCTGCCGATCGTGACGCTGCTCTGGCTGATGGCCCCCTACCGCGAGCGCGAGCGCCGCAGCGCGCGGGGCAGCGGCGCCAGCCTGGCCACCGCCTGGCGCGATTGCGGGCCAGCCCTGCGCCACGTGCTGCTGTTCTGCGGCCTGGCCTGCCTGGTGGGTTTCTTCCATCCCGGCCTGGCACCGCTGATGGCCCTGAACCTGCTGGGTCCGAGTCCACTGGCGCTGGGACTGTTCACCAGCGTGATCGCCTGCGGCAGCATCACGGCCGGCGTGGTGCTGCAGCGCAACGCCACGCCGTTGAGCCGGCGGCCGGGTCT
This sequence comes from Cyanobacteria bacterium M_surface_7_m2_037, assembly GCA_016882585.1. Taxonomy (GTDB): domain Bacteria; phylum Cyanobacteriota; class Cyanobacteriia; order PCC-6307; family Cyanobiaceae; genus Vulcanococcus. The sequence continues at coordinate 8,352 of VGPP01000032.1, read as the reverse complement.
GTTGCTGGGCATCAGCACCGTGATCACGGCTCTCGGTCAGCTGGGGCTATCGCTGCCGGGCACCCAAACCTGGGGGCTGGCGATGGCCTTTCTGATCGGTGGCGGCACCGCCTCGCTGCTGGCGGGTACCAACCTGATCATTCAGGTGCATGCCCCCCAGGTGATCCGCGGCCGCATGGCCGGATTAGGGCAGATCGCCTTCCTGGGTGGCGGCGGGATCAGCGGCTTGATGGCTGCCGCGCTCACCACCTGGCTGCCCGGAGGGCTGTGGAGTTGCTTTGCCCTGCTTGGAGCTCTGGGACTGGCGCTGGGCTTGCTGGAAGTGCTGCGCCAGGGGCAAAAACGCCTGGCCTGACGCAGCGAAGGCGATCAGCTTCAGATCAGCTTGATGCCGCGCAGCACGAAGGAAATCGCCGCCGCGGCCACCAGGCCGCCGCCCACCAGGGCGAGATAAATCACAGGACCCATCGCTGCATGTGTTGGGAAAGTCACAGCCATTACAGCAGAACCCCACTGCCACCTGGCGCCCCACCTAGGGTTGTGTGTAACCACCATCGGTGAAGCCCGTTCGGGCCGCCGTTGCTCTGATCCCTCGGATCGCTGAATCGCGGCATGCGCACACTGCTGATCTACCCGGAGTTCCCCAAGACCTTCTGGAGCTACGAGAAGATCCTGGAGCTGGTGAACCGCAAGGTGCTCCTCCCGCCCCTGGGGATGGTGACCGTGGCCGCCCTGCTCCCGCAGCACTGGGAGATGAAGCTGGTGGATCGCAATGTGCGGGAGGTGAGCGAAGCGGAGTGGGACTGGGCTGAACTGGTGGTGATCTCCGGGATGATCGTGCAGAAGGCCGACATGGCCGTGCAGATCGCCCGGGCCAAGGAGCGGGGCCTGCCGGTGGCCGTGGGCGGCCCATTCGCCAGTTCCACTCCGGATGCACCCGAGCTGGAACTCGCCGATTTCAAGGTGCTTGATGAGGGTGAGATCACCCTGCCGATGTTCATCGAAGCGATCGAGCGCGGCGAACCCGGCGGGCGCTTCTCCGCCAATGGCGACAAACCGGATGTGACCGGTACGCCGATCCCCCGCTTCGATCTGCTCGAGCTCGATGCCTACGACTCGATGAGCGTGCAGTTCTCCCGGGGCTGCCCGTTCCAGTGCGAGTTCTGCGACATCATCGTGCTCTACGGCCGCAAGCCCCGCACCAAAACGCCCGAGCAGCTGGTGGCTGAGCTGCAATACCTCTACGACCTGGGCTGGCGACGCGCCATCTTCCTGGTGGACGACAACTTCATCGGCAACAAGCGCAACGCCAAGCTGCTGCTGCCGGCCATCAAGGAGTGGCAGATCGAACGGGGCTATCCCTTCAGCTTCACCACGGAAGCCTCTGTGGATCTCGCCTCCGATGAGGAGATGATGCAGATGATGGCCGAAGCCCGCTTTGAAGCGGTGTTTCTCGGCATCGAAACACCGGATGAGGCCAGCCTCTCGGTGGCGGGCAAGCACCAGAACACCCGCAGTTCGCTGGAGGAATCCGTGGACCGGATCACCAGCTACGGCATCCGTGTGATGGCCGGCTTCATCATCGGCTTCGATGGCGAAAAGACCGGTGCGGGCGATCGCATCGTGCGGTTCGTGAGCCAAACCGGCATTCCCGCCGCGATGATGGGCATGCTGCAGGCCCTGCCCAACACCGGCCTCTGGCATCGCCTGGAGAAGGAAGGCCGGTTGATTCAGGAGAAGGCCGACGCCAAGGGCGTGAACCAGACCAACCTGCTCAACTTCGTGCCCACCCGGCCGATCCGCGATATCGCCAATGAGTATGTGGATGCGTTCTGCCGGCTTTACGAGCCGAACGCCTACATCGATCGGGTGACGCACTACTACGTCAACAAGGTGGGCGCCCCCCGCTGGAAAGCCTTTTACAAGCCCGAGAACTCCGACAAGCCAGCGCTCCCGCCCCTCACCGACGTGAAGGCTCTGGCCAAAGTTGTCTGGCGCCAAGGCTTCAAACGCAACACCCGCTTCCGCTTCTGGCGCTCCCTGGCGCGGGTGGCACGCCGCAATCCCGCCAGCTTCGAGCAATACGTGGTGACGCTCGCCCACAACGAGCACTTCCAGGAATACCGGGCGGTGGTGACCCGCGAAATCCAGGAGCAGCTGGCCTGCCTGCCCCCCGAACCCCCATCCACGCCGGCCTCACCCGCCCGCGAACTGCAGCCGGTCTGATCCCGGGGCCGAGCCGCCGTCAGTCCTGGATGTAGGCGCTGCCGTCCTCAAGGCAGCGCTCGGCTTTCTGCAGCTCGCGGCCCAGATAGAGGGCGTGATCGAGGCAGCTGATTGGATGGGGGCCCTCGCCTTCAGTGAGGGCCATACCCAACTCCTTGGCGGAACGGCCGCGGTAGATCTTCATTGGTGCGCGCGGTCCAGCGCCGCGGCAGCTGATCACCTCGCCGGTGTCGGGATCGGTGGCCAGGCCCCGCTCATCGATGCCATTGCCGTAGTGCTCAGCGATCAGCTCTCCGGCCTCGAGGTCGAGCTTGATCAGGAAATAGCCCGCCGGATCCAGGGCGATGAAGCGCTGCGAGAGCTGCTCATCGAGGCTGCGGCGCTGCTCCACGGAAAAGCTCGTCATCTGCGGATGCTACGCAGCCGAACTGAGCAGATCCGCGGCGCGGGCCTTGAAGGGAAGCTCGGCATTGATCGCCTCGATCTGCTCGAGCTGCTCAGCATTGGCCTCCGGCAGCCAGCGGCGCACGATCGCCTCAAAGCGCGGGTGATACCAGCGGTGCAGGGAGGCGTGGGGCCGAGCCAGAAAACCGCGGCGGCGCTTGTGGCTGCCGCCGGCACCAGGATCGAACTGCTGGATGCCGCGGCTGATCGCCCATTCGATCGGGGCGTAGTAGCAAACCTCGAAGTGGAGGTTGTCGATCTCCTCATCGCTGCCCCAGTAGCGGCCCCAGAGCTGGCTGCCGCTGTGCACACACAGCGACATGGCTACCGGCTGTTCGGGATCGCCGCGGTGGGCGCTGAACAGCACCAGGTGCTGGCGCAGCTCCGCGGCGGCGTGATCGAAGAAGGCTTCGGTGAGGTATTTGCTGCCCCAGGGACCCCAACGGGCGCAGTGCTGCTCATAGAAGCCATGCATGCGGCTGAGCAACGCCGGAGTGATTGCCTCCCCCACCACAGGGGTGACCTGCAAGCCAGCGGCCTGCACCGCCTTGCGCTCGCGCTTGATGTTGCGGCGCTGATTGGCGTTGAAACTGCCGAGGTAGGCCTCGAAATCGGCGTAGCCCTGATTGCTCCACAGGCTCTGTTGATTCAGCCAGGTGGCACACCCCGCTGCTTCCGCCAGCGGCTGCCAGGCCGGATCCACATAGAGGAAATTGCAGCTGAAGATCTGATGCTCGCGGCAGAAGGCATCGATCAGCTCGAGCATCAACTTCGTGAGAGCGGCGGCGTCTTCGCCGGGAGCCGTGAAAAAGCGATAGCCCAGCACCGGACTCACCGGGCTCATGCCCAGCAGCTTGGGGTAGTAGCGCTGGCCCAGCTGCGCCGCCAGCTGAGCGAACGACTGATCAAACACAAATTCGCCGTAGCTGTGGCCCTTGAGATAGAGGGGCGCGGCGGCAATCAGGCGTTCGCCCTCCCACAGGCCGAGGTGGCAGGGCTGCCAGCCCTGACGCGGCACCACACTTCCACTGCGCTCCAGCCCCACCAGCCACGACCAGGAGTAAAAGGGGAGGGATTCCGCCGAAACCAAGGCATGCCATTGCGCCTCGGGGATCTCCGCCAGGGCGCGGTGCCAACGGGCCGTGAGCTCTGCCATCAACGCTGGGCGGCACTGCGCGGTGGGCTGGCCAAGCTAGGCACCGCGCGGCTGGCGGCGACGGTTGCCGGATTGAGCCTGATCAGCGGCCATGGGGCCATCGCCCAGGCCGGACTGCTGGGGCCACTGCTCAACCTGATGCGGCCCCAGCTGGAAGCGCGGATCACCAGTGCCTGTCAGCAGTGGGCCAGCGGCGGTGATCGCAGCCTGGAAGAACGCATGGCGCCTCCCTGCCGGGCCCTGGCCGGCCCCACCAGCCGCTGCCTGATCGAGGAAACCGAGCGCAGCGGCCGCAGCTTCGGGGTGATGACGGAACTGCTGGCCGGGCGTTTCGGCGACGACAGCGAGGTGGTGGTGAAGCGCTGCGCGGGGCGGCTGCTGGGCTTACCGGCCGAGAGCTTCATGGATGTGCCGATCCGCGACCTTGCGCGCCGCTTCAAAGCCGCGGCCGCGCCAGCCCTTAATCCCTGAGGCAGCGGTAACGCAACAGCAGTTCATCGCCCTCGAGTGGGCGCTGCTCCTGCAACTGCCAGCGGCTGGGATCCAGGCGCACCCCGTTGGGCAGCCAGCTGTGGGGCCCGCCCAGCAGCAGCGGGCAGAAGGTGAGCTGCAGCTCGTTTACCAAGTGCTCCTGCAGCAGCGCACCGGCCAGCTCTGCGCCGCCCAGCAGCACCAACCGCTGCAGGCCCTGGGCAGCCAGAGCCGCCAGGGCTTCAGGCCAGGCCAGAAGCGGCATCGCAGCGTGAAACCCCGTGGGCGGCGCCATCAGGTTTGGCCCCAGCAGCCAGCGCTGCAGCGGCTGGCTGAAGAAGCGCAGCTGCGGATCAAAGCTGCCGCCGCGGCTCACCACCACAGCTGCCGGCTGATCAGGGCGGCCCTGGCGGCGGCGCTGCTCCAGCAGAGGCGCCGCATGAATCAAACAGGTGCTGCCGTGCAGGCGCAACGTGCGGCCACCGATCAAACAGCCATCGGCCCAGGCGAGGGCTTCCTCCAGCACCTGGCGATCGCCGCGGCCACCGATCTGGGCGGCACCACCGCCAGGCGGTGCAAGGCGGCCATCCAGGCTGACCGCCAGCACCAGGCGCAGCTCAGGCGCTGGCAAGGGCCTCGAGGGCCTGGGGCTGCATGCCAAGGGCGGGCACCTCGGCAAACACCTCAGCGGCGTTGTTGGGGCTTTCCTGCAGGCGCACCTTGTGCAGGCTGGCGCCGAGGCCAGAGATCGGAGCGCTGAGCAGATCGGCGATGTGCAGGGCGATGTTCTCGGCCGTGGGCACGGTGGTGGCGAAGTGGGCCACGTCTTTGTTGAGGAAGGTGTGATCGAACGGCTCCACCACCAGCTCGTCAACCAGCCCCTGCAGGGCTGCCAGGTCACACACCATGCCGGTGCGGGGATCGATGGCGCCGCGCACGCTCACTTCGAGCATGTAGTTGTGGCCATGGCCGTGGGGCCTGGCGCACTTGCCGTAGATGGCGTCGTTCTCCTCGGAGCTCAGCTCTGGCCGTGCCAGGCGGTGGGCCGCCGCGAAGTGGGTCTTGATGGTGAGGAACGCTTCCATGGAATCGCCGAGCACATCGGCCCAGAGCTTGTCGGTTTCGTAAAGGCGCAGCCCCATCAGGGGCAGGTGGGGCTGCAGGCGACGCCAGATCGCCAGGGTGAGGGCTTCGGTGGTGGGCAGCATGCCGCCGGGCTGCTGCAGATCGAACTCCGGCCAGGCCTCATTGAGGAAGCGGAAGTCGAGCTGGGCCGTCACCTGCTCACGGATGGCGTGCTTCACATCCGAGAGGTTGAGCACCATGCCATCGGCATCGAGCGGCCCGCCCATGGCCACGATCAGCTCGTAGTTGTGGCCGTGGCCGGGGGCCAGGCTGCAGGGGCCGAAGCGGGCCTGGTTCTCCTCAGCGCTGAGCTCGGGCAGCCAGTAGCGGTGGCTGGCACTGAAGCAGGCGCGGCGGGTGATCACACAGCCGCGGCCCTGGCCGTGGGCGGCGTGGCCGCGCGGAGATGCTGCTGCAGGAACGGCGGGCACCGGGCTCGCCGGAGGCGCCGCCACGGGGGGCGGAGTCATAACTGCATCGTGCAAGGCCGCATCCTAGGAATGTGAACCGCTGCGCTGCCTCAGCACCGATGGCCCACCCGCATGCCGCCCTGCGCCAGCGCCTGGAGGGGCTCAATCTCTATCTGGTGGGGATGATGGGCAGCGGCAAAAGCACCGCAGGCCGGCACCTGGCTGAGCTGCTGGGCTACCGCTTTCTCGACGCCGACACCAGCATCGAGCAGGTGGCCGGCCGCAGCATCCCCGAGCTGTTCGCCAGCGAGGGCGAAGCGGGCTTTCGTGCGCTGGAAGCCGCGGTGCTCAATCAGATCGCCAGCTGGCATTCGCTGGTGGTGGCCACCGGGGGCGGCGTGGTGACCCGCCCGGAAAACTGGGGCCAGCTGCACCAGGGCGTGGTGATCTGGCTGGACGCGCCGGAGGCCCTGCTGTTGGCGCGGCTGCGCTGCGATGCCACCCCGCGGCCCCTGCTGCAGACCGCCGATCCAGCCGCCCGCCTGACGGCCCTGCTGGCCGAACGCCAACCGCTCTACGCCCAGGCCGATCTGCACATCGTTCAAGACGGTCGCCCGGCCGAGCAGGTGGCGGCCCAGATCCTCGAGGCGCTGCCGGGTGTGTTGAAAGAACGCACCGCAGCCCCGCAACACCGCCTGCAGGTGGTGAACGACGCCGGTGAGGTGAGCACCTCGATCAACTAGCTGCCCGGCGGTTCCAAGCGGATCGCAAACCACTGCACCACCACGCCCGGCTCGAGCTCCAGCTCACAGGCGGTTTCCAGCAGGCGCTGGGCCCGGGCCTCCCCATCCGGCAAGGCACGCAGATCAGCCGGCAAGGGCTCCAGGTGCTGCAGCTGCGCCATCAGCCAGATGAGGGTGTCTTCAGCGGTGAGCAGCTGCTGGGGGCGACCCGGCTCCAGCACCACGTAGTGATCCAGTTCACGGATCAACGGATCAGACATCGGGCTGGGGCGTGGCGCCAGGATCAGCGCAGCCTGCCACGCCTGTTGAGCCATGGGGATCGCACTGCTGCGCGGCTGCTGCCTGGCCGCGCTGGTGCTGCTGCTGCAGACGCCGATGGCCCTGGCCGCCTCCGCCGCCGAGCCCTTGGAGCAGCGGCTGGCGAGCTGGCCGAGCTGGAGCCTGCCAGCACCGCTGCCGCGGCCAGGCCAGCGCGACCTGCTCTACCCAGCCTGGTTTGCCGGCCGCTGGCAGGCCACCAACCACGACCCGAGCGGTGTGGAGCCCGATCTGCACTACGAGGTGCGCTTCAGCCTGGATCCGCAGGGTGCGGTGGTGGGTGATCGGGCCTTCAACGCCGCCGCTATCGGCTCCGCCCTGCTGGGGGATCAGCTGCTGCAGGTGCGCAACGATCCGCTCAATCCCAACCGGCAGCTGGCTTTGCTTGCCGGTGATCAGCGGCTGGAATCCACGGTGGTGGGGCGGCGCAGCGCGCAAACCAGCGACAGCTGCTTCCTGGCCGATGAACTGGCCCTGCAGGTGCTGCATGGCCCAGGCGATCCGCGGGTGAGCCGCGTGGAAACCCTCAGCCGCTACCGGCTGGTGGGGCCGGATCGCATCGAAGCCGAGCAATGGCAGGCCAGCTATGGCTCACCGGCCGAGGGGCTAGCCGGCGAAGCCCGGCGCAGCTGGCGGGGCCAATTGGTGCTGGAGCGGCTGGATTAGGGGCGTCCCACCTGCGTGCCGATGGCGTCGCGCCACTGCCACAGGGGCGCCAGGAGGGGGTCATCCGCCAGGCCGGGCACGCCGCGGCCGGCCAGGGGGGCTCCGGCGCTGGCCGGAAACAGCAGCAGCGAGAGCTGTGCCACCACCGCCAGATCCGCCAGGCTGAGCTGCTCACCCACCAGATAGGGCTGCTGCTGCACCAGCACCGCCAGCTGCTCCAGGTTGGCGCGCAGCTGCTCAAGGCCGCCGTGATCGATCACCTGGCCGAAGCCGCTGAGCACACCGGCGGGGAGTGCGCCCACCAGGCTGCGCAGGGGGGCTGGGGTGGCATCGGGCAGCAGGCCGCCCCGCAGCACAGGATCAGCAGCCGCGGCCTGTACCAGGGCCAGGCGCACGCCGGCGGCAAGAGCTGTATCGGCCCAGTCTTCCAGCAGCAGCACCTGGGCGCGCTGGGCCGGATCGGCGGGCAAGAGGGCCGGCTGCGGCGTATGGCGCTCCAGGTGTTGGGCGATGGCGCTGGAATCGGCGATCACATGGGAGCCATCCACCAGCACCGGCACCTGCCGCTGCCCCGAGAGACGGAAGAGCTCCAGCTGCCCCACCCCCGGGGTGACTTCCACCACGCTGTAGGCCAGGCCCTTGGCCGCCAGCACCAAGCGCACCTTTTCGCAGAAGGCGGAGTGGCGGAACTGATGGAGCTCCAGCATCGGACCCTTTTCGCGGCAGAGTAGCCAGCACTCAACGGCCAGCGCCCGAGCCCCGATGCGGGATTTCTTCCTCAATGTGACGCGCT
>VGPP01000031.1 GCA_016882585.1 Cyanobacteria bacterium M_surface_7_m2_037 | reverse complement strand
GAGCGCAACGACAACACCCGCCTCAAGCGCTACATCGCCAAGGTGACGATCAACCCCGCGATCGTGCACGGCATCGACCACCAGGTGGGCTCGGTGGAAGTGGGCAAGCTCGCGGATCTGGTGCTCTGGAAGCCCGGGTTCTTCGGCGTGAAACCCGAGATGGTGATCAAGGGCGGCTCGATCGTGTGGGCGCAGATGGGTGATGCCAACGCCTCGATCCCCACCCCCGGCCCCGTGCATGGCCGGCCGATGTTCGCCGCCTTCGGCAAGGCCCTCGCCCCCAGCTGCCTCACCTTCGTGAGCCAGGCCGCCCTCGACGACGACGTGCCCCGCCGCCTGGGTCTGGAGCGCCTCTGCGTGCCGGTGCAGAACACCCGCGGCGGCATCAACAAAGCGTCGATGAAAAACAACACCGCCCTGCCCAAGGTGGAGGTGGACCCGCAGACCTACGAGGTGTTCGCCGACGGCGAGCTGCTCACCTGCGAGCCGGCCGAGGTGCTGCCGATGGCGCAGCGCTACTTCCTGCTATGAGCCAGCGGCGGCACCAGCGGTAGGGGCTGATCCAGCTGCACGCCGATCACCTGCAGTGCCCCCAGGCCATCCGCCGCGGTGCTCCAGCGCAGGGTAGCGGCGAGCCGCACGCGGCCGAAGCCCGGATGGTTGCTCACATCCAGCAGCAGCGGCACGCGCGGCGGCAGTGCCGCACCGGCCGAGAGCAACAGCGCCAGGCCGTCATGGCTGATGTCGAGGATGTCAGCACTGAACCAGGCCCCAGGGGCCTGGCCGGGTGGCACCGCCCGGACCTGCACCGGCAGCACACTGCCCACCGCCAACCGCTGCTCGCGGCGGCGATTGAGCGCCTGGCCCGCCTGATCCCAGAGGGGTTGATCCAGCGGTGGGAAGGGGCTGGCCATGGCCTGAACGCTAGGCAGCACGCACGGGCAAGAGCAACCCTGCACTTCCGTAGCAACAGCCACCTGGAGGGGCCGGGGAGCTCTGCATGATCACGCCACCGCAGGCTCGGCGATGTTCACCGACTACCGGCCCAGCAAGGGCTACGACGAATATTTCAGCGCCAGCGAAGAGCCCCGCAGTGCGCTGCAGCCGCTGCTCTCCTCCCTGGGCGCCCTGGGGCTGGAGCAGCTCAACCGCAATCACGTCGCGGCCGGCATGCTGCTGAAGCGGCTGGGGGCCACCTTCCGCCTCAACGATTCCGGCACCCGCGGCGGTGAGCGCATCCTTCCCTTTGATCCGCTGCCGCGCCTGATCGGCTCCAGTGACTGGGACCTGCTGCGGCGCGGCCTGATCCAGCGCCTCGAGGCGATCGATCTGTTTCTGGCGGATGTATACGGCGATCAGGCGATCCTTCGCGATGGCGTGATCCCCCGCGAAGACCTGGAGACCTCCCAGGGCTGGCGGCCGCAGCTGCGCGGTTTCAAGCCGCCCCTCGGCAAGTGGTGCCAGATCTCCGGCCTGGATCTGGTGCGCGACGGCGCCGGCACCTGGCGCGTGCTGGAAGACAACCTGCGCTGCCCCTCTGGGGTGGCCTACTTCCTCGAGAACCGGCGCGTGATGAAGCGCATGTTCCCGAGCCTGTTCAGCGGCCGCACCGTGCAGCCGATCGACAGCTATCCCTCCCAGCTGCTGCAGACCCTGCGCGATCTGGCCCCGTGGACCGAAGCGCCGCGGGTGGTGCTGCTCACGCCGGGGGTGTTCAACAGCGCCTATTTCGAGCACAGCTACCTGGCCCAGCAGATGGGCATCGCCCTGGTGGAGGGCCGCGATCTGGCCTGCCAGGACGGGCGGGTGTGGATGCGCACCACCCAGGGCCTCGAGCCGGTGGATGTGATCTACCGCCGCATCGACGACGACTTCCTCGATCCGGCTGTGTTCCGCAGCGATTCGATGCTGGGGGTGCGGGGCCTGATGGAGGTGTATGCCCAGGGCCGCGTGGCGATTGCCAACGCTCCGGGCACCGGCGTGGCCGACGACAAGCTGATCTACGCCTACGTGCCCGAGATGGTGCGGTACTACCTGGGCGAGGAGCCGATCATCGAGAACGTGCCCACCTACCTCTGTTCACGGCCCGATGATCAGGCCTACGTGCTGGCGCATCTGGGAGAGCTGGTGGTGAAAGCGGTGTCGGAAGCGGGTGGCTACGGGATGCTTATCGGCCCCCATGCCAGCCAGGCCGAAATCCTCGAATTCGCCGAGAAGATCAAAGCCAATCCCCGCAACTTCATCGCCCAGCCCACGCTTGAGCTCTCCACCGTTCCCTCCCTCAGCGAGGGTGAGCTCTATCCGTGCCACGTGGATCTACGGCCCTATGTGCTGCGAGGCAAAGAGGCCTGGGTCACCCCGGGCGGCCTCACCCGGGTGGCCCTCAAGCGAGGATCGCTGGTGGTGAATTCGTCGCAGGGCGGCGGCTGCAAAGACACCTGGATCGTGGAGGAAAGTGCATGCTGAGCCGCGTTGCCGATTCGCTCTACTGGATCAATCGCTATGTGGAGCGCGCCGAGAACCTCTCGCGCTTCGTGGAGGTGAGCGAGGCCATGGCGCTCGACTGCCCCCCGGGCAGCGCCGAGCCCTGGCAGCCGCTGATCGATGCCAGCGGTGATCGCGACCTGTTCGATCAGCTCTACCCAGGCGGCGGCCCCGATCAGGTGGTGGAGTTTCTGGTGAAGGCGGAAGCCAATCCCAGCAGCATCGTGAACTGCATCGGCCTGGCCCGGGAGAACGCCCGCCAGATCCGCGATGTGATCACCACCGAGATGTGGGAGCAGATCAACGATCTGTATTGGACTCTGCTGGAGAGCGACAGTTTCTGGCACCAGCCACCCCAGGAGCAGCTAAGGGAGATCCGCCGCGGCTGCCAGCTCTTCTATGGCATCACCGATGCCACCTTGAGCCGTGATCTCTCCTGGCAGTTCAGCCGCCTGGGCCGCTTGATCGAGCGCGCCGACAAGACGACGCGCATCCTCGATGTGAAGTACTTCCTGCTGCTGCCCAGCCCCGAAGAGGTGGGCGGCGTGTTGGATGAACTGCAGTGGATCTCCCTGCTACGCACCGCCGGGGCTTATCAGATGTTCCGCCAGTCGCAGCAAGGCGTGATCACCCCGCGGGCTGTGGCGGCTTTCCTATTGCTCGATCCGAGCTTCCCCCGCTCGGTGCGCTACTGCCTCGAGCGCATTCACGAAACCCTGCAGGTGGTGGCGGCCAGCCCGGTACCCGGCAACCCCGATGCGCTCGAATGCCTCAGCGGCCTCACCCGAGCCCGCTGGAGCTACACCGGCATCGATGAACTCGTTGCCGGCGGCCTGCATGAGGCGATCGACGCGCTTCAGCAAGATCTCAATAACCTTCATGAGCTGATCCACGCGCGCTACTTCGTGTTGCCGAGCCTGGTCAGCCCTGAGGGCACCGCATCCGCCTCTGCCTCCTCCGCCTCAGTTTCCGTTACCGCCACCAGTCACGACCTGGCATGCGCGCCCGCCTGATCCATCGGTTCGATTACCGCTACACCAAGCCGGTGTTGCTGGGGCCGCATCGCTTCTGCCTGCGGCCGCGGCCCCATAGCTTTCAGCGCTTGATCGACTACCGCCTGGAGATTTCCCCAGACCCCAGCCAGCTCTATGAGCTGATGGCCGCCGGGGGCGACACCATCGCCCGCGCCCGCTTCCTCGGAGACACCGACCGGCTCACGGTGATCGCCACCAGCGAGGTGGAAACCTTCACCCCACCCCTGCTGGAAGCCTGCCTCGATGAGCAGATGGCCCAGCTGCCGGTGCAGATCGGCAAGCTCAATCCCGATCTGCTCAGCAACCTGCAGGGCTGGCTGCCCAATGGCCAGCACGATGCCGCCGCCGTGGATGTGGCCCAGGAAGCGCTGATGGGGAGCGATGGCCGCAGCCTCAACTTCCTGCAGCAGCTGGTGGAGGTGATTCAAGACCGCGTGAAGTACACCCAGCGCCACGGGGGCCCCGCCTGGCCCGCCGGCCGCACCCTGAAGGAACGGGTGGGCTCCTGCCGCGATCTGGCGATGCTGATGATCGAGTGCTGCCGCAGCGTGGGCCTGCCGGCCCGCTTCGTGAGCGGTTACCACCTGGTGGAACCCAAACCGGAGCGTTACGACCTGCACGCCTGGGCCGAGGTGTATCTGCAGGGGGCCGGCTGGCGCGGCTTTGACCCCAGCGGCATGGGCGCGGTCGACGACCGCTACATCCCTGTGGCCACCTCCTCGCGCTCCGATCTCACCGCCGCGGTGAGCGGCACCTTCTCCGGGCCGCCCGGGGTGGAGAGCGAACTGGAATGGGAGATCAGTGCAGAAATCTTGAGTTCTGCACTGCGGTAGCCGTTGGTGCTGCCGGATCGGCGCAAGCGCGCGAGGACAGGGCCAGCCACCGCTGGCCGTGACCACCGCGAACCCTTCCGCGCCCTTCGCTCCCGACACCAACGCCGCGACGGCCGCCGCCGTGGAAGCCCGGCTCCAGCAAGCCGGCATTGCGCTCACCATGGGCGGCGAGCCCACCTTGGTGCCGATCAATCCCCAGGGTGCCGAGTGGAGCGTGGCCGCCGATGGCCCCACCAAACTCCGCTACGCCCGCTCCCTGGCAGCGGAGATCAAACGCCGCGCCTGGCCGGGCTGCACCGTGCTCTACTGCCCCGGCAAGCAATACGACGGCGAGGTGAACCCGCGCTGGGCACTGCGGCTGATCATCGCCAACAACGGCGATCCGCTGGTGCCGCTGCCGCCCGCGGACACCGCCGCCTCCAGCCACGTACCCGACGCCACGGAGCTGCGCAGCCTGCTGGCGGCGATCGGCCGTGATCTGGGCTGCAGGCTTGAGGCCTTGCCCCTGCGGGATCCGCTGCAGGCCGATCGGCAGGTGTGGGCTATCCCGCTCACCTGCCAGGAGGGGCAATGGCGCTCGCTGGCTTGGCCCCTGGAGGAAGAGCTCCGGCAGCTAAGCGGTGCCCCTGGCCCAGCCGGCCTGCGCTTGCCGCTCCAGCACTTCCCGGACGGTGAACTGCGGCAGGTGCTCACCCTGGAGCGCGACCCCAGCGGTTGGGCGCTGTTTCTGCCGCCGCTGGAGCGCCAGCCCCTGGAGCTGTTGCTGCACAGCATCGCCGCCCATAGCCAGGGGTGGCAGGAGCCGGAGCTCAGCGGGGTGCTGCCCTGGGATGCGATGGAGCACTGGCAGGTGCTCGGCCTCACCGCCGATCCCGGCGTGCTGGAGGTGAACCTACCGGTGTGCCACAGCTGGCACGACTACGCCGGCTGGATTCAGCTGCTGGAGGAAGCCGGCGAGGCCGTGGGCCTGCGCAGCTGGAAGCAACAGGGGGAGCGCACCCAGAGCACCGGCGGCGGCAACCATCTGCTGCTGGGGGGGCCAAGCCTGGAGGAACACCCCTTCTTCACGCGGCCCGGCTGGCTTGTGGGGCTGCTGCGCTACTGGCAGCACCATCCCTGCCTGGCCTATCTGTTCAGCGGCCGCAGTGTGGGGCCCGCCTCCCAGGCGCCGCGGCCCGATGAAGGCAGCGCCAGCCTGCTCGATCTGCAGCTGGCCCATGCCGCGCTGGAGCGGCTGCCCGACGGCGATCAACGGGTGGCCATCGGCGAAACCCTGCGCCACCTGCATGCTGATCGCAGCGGCAACACCCATCGCAGCGAGATCAGCCTCGATAAGTTCTGGAACCCGGCCTGGACGGCCGGCTGCCAGGGGCTGCTCGAGTTCCGGGCCCTGGAATCCCTACCGGATCACCGCTGGAGCAGCGCTGTGGCGCTGCTGTTCCGCGCCTTGGTGGTGCGGCTGCTGAACCCAGCCCACCGGCCCGCGGGCCTGCGCAGCTGGGGAGCGGAGCTGCACGATCAAGCCCTGCTGCCCAGCGCCCTCTGGGCTGATCTGGAGCTGGTGCTGGCCGATCTGGCCGCCGATGGGCTGCCGCTGGATCCCGCGCCGTTTCGGGCCATCTGGCAATGGCGCTTCCCTGAGCTGCTGCACTGGCAGCAGGGGCAGGCCGAGCTGAGCATCCGCCAGGCCCTCGAACCCTGGCCCCTGCTCTGCGATACGCCCGTGGAGGGCGGCACCACCAGCCGCTTTGTAGATAGTTCGCTGCGGCGCTTTGAGCTGATCGCCAACGCCAGCTTGCGGGAGCACTACCAGCTGGTGTTGCAGGGCCGCCCACTGCCCTGGCCGCACCACCCGCAGCAACCCCTGGCGGTGCGCTTCCGCCAGGAGGCGCTGTTTCCCTGCCTGCATCCCTGCCTGCCGGTGGATATTCCTCTGCAGCTGGAGCTGCACCACGCCAGCGGCGGCGCAGCCATCGCACGCTGGCAATTCCTGCATGAGTCCAGCGGTTTTGAGCTCCTCACCGAAGCGGCACCGGCGGCTGGCAGGGCTGCCCCTGAGCGCACCGGGATGCCCACGCCCCTGCGCGGCGCCGGGGAGCATTGCAGCACAGTGGATCTACGCCTTTGAAGCCGCTGAAATCCGAAGGAAATCGAGCGCTGGATTCAGCTTTTTTTCCCAAGCCTCAAGATTGATTGCGTGGGCAAAAACACACATGCCAAGCCCGCTGCAGCAGACGTAGAAACAGATCAGTACGGATCACTCAGGAGCGCAGATCCATGGGCGGCCAACTGCACCTTGTCGGGCTCACAGGCGATGGATGCCGGATCGCGCGCGACGGCGCCGGCGGCTATGTGGTGAACCATGCCGAGGTGGACGGCGCCTGGCAGCGGGTGGCCAATCTGCCCGCTGCCTATGCCGTGTGTGAGCGCTTCAACCAGCGCGATGTGGTGCCCCTGCCCCGCCGCCGCGAGCAGGCCTGAAGCCGCGGGCTACCAGCTCACGCCGTGCAGCTTGGGCAGCGGCGCTGTCTTGAAGGTGGTGGCAAACAGCCGCGGAATCAGGCGGCTGTTGTACACGCGAAACTCGCGCACCACGCTGGCGCCCTGCTCACGCACGGCCTGATTGAGCACCACCGATCCATCGGGATCCGACACGGATCGGTGGAAGGTGCCAGGCGGGATGCGCAGGATGTCGCCGCCGGTTTCCAGGCGAACAATGTGATACGGGTAATTCCAGCCGAAGTTCACCAGGAAGAAGGTGCGGCCACCGTGGAGGGCCAGCAGATTGTCTTCCTGGTGGGGGTGCAGATAAAACTGCCAGGCGCCGGTGTTCTCCTCATCCGGCGGGCTCACGGCCGGGCCGGAGTGAATCACCAGATCGCGGGCGTTGGATTCGGCAACGGTGATATCGAAGAAGCGCACCGCGGGGGTATCGCGGAACTTCTCATAGGGGATCAGCTCAAACATCGGAGCCCGCTCGGAAGCAACGGGCTCCCGCGATCGGCGTTCAAGCTCCAGCGAATCTTGCTGCAGGGGAAGAGCTGACATGGCGAAGCGAGCGGCGGGGCGTGGATTGGCCAATGAACCGCACAAGCCGGCGCTTCAACGTTCGCAGCACTACGTAATCAACCGTTCCATAGACCAGTGGTTCAGGTGGTTTTGCCGTTCGTAGCATTGGTTACGTGTTTGCACCGATGGCGATGACGGCTCCAGCCAGCAGCTGCACCCATCAGGCCTGGCGCTCGGGGGTCACGAGCGCGGCGTTCAGCGCACGCAAACAACAGGCGCTGGTGTTGCTGCTGGCGCAGCAACTGATCGAGGCCCAGTTCGAGCGGGCCGATCGCCCCGGCAGCGAGCGGCTCTGGCAGGAAGCGGCAGCCCTGGAGATCGATCCCGAGCGGATCGTGCACCTGATGTACAGCGGCCTCGAGGGCAACGACCGGCCCGCGCTGATAGCCGAAGACGAGGCCTGGATCCACCGCACCACCCAGGCTTCCCAACGCCGTTGGGGCCTGCTGCATCTGCACCGCAACCGCCGGGCGCGGCGGCCGGCGCCAAGCCTCAGCCCTGCTTGAGCGGGATCGGCATCTCCACCGCCGCCGGCTCCGGCGCGCAGCTCTCCACCCGCTGATTCACCACTTCACCGATCACCACGATCGAGGGCGAAGCGAAATCGGCCTGGCGCACCGCTGCGGCCAAGCCCTGCAGATCGGCGATTACCGCACGCTGGCCGCGCACGGTGCCCTGCTGCACCGCAGCAGCTGGAGTGGTGGGAGCCAAACCTCCCGCGATCAACTCCTCACAAATGTGAGGCAGGTTGTGCAGGCCCATGTAGATCACCAGGCCGTCGCTGCTGCGCGCCAGGGCCCGCCAATCCACGCTGGGGCGAGCTTTATCAATCTCCTCGTGCCCGGTCACGAAGGTGACCGAACTGCCGGCGCGGCGGTGGGTCACCGGGATGCCCACGTAGGCGGGCGCGGCGATCCCGGCCGTTACTCCCGGCACCACTTCCACGGCGATGCCATGGCGCTCGAGATGCGCCGCTTCTTCACCCCCGCGGCCGAACAGGAAGGGATCACCCCCCTTCAGCCGCACCACACAGCGGTGCCGGCCCGCCAGCTCCACCAACACCGCATTGGTGCTCGGCTGAGGCACCGAGTGATGGCCGCGCCGCTTGCCCACGAAATGTTGTTCGGCCGTTTCCGGCACCAGGGCGAGCACCTCGCGCGGCACGAGCGAGTCGTACACCAGGGCATCGCAGCTGCTCAGCAGCCGATGGGCCTTGATCGTGAGCAGATCGGGATCCCCCGGGCCTGCCCCCACCAGATACACCTTGCCGGCAGCGGAGTTGCTCATGGCAGAGCCTCCAGCTCGGTGAGCAGACCATCACGCACAGGAGGCCAATCCAGCAGCGGGGGCAGCACCTCAACCGATGCCGTTTGTGCGTCCATGTTGAGGGATTCGCTGAGCCGATTGGGGGCCAGGGTGAGCGGAGCCAGCAAGGCCGGCGGCTGGGGCTGGGCCGCCAGAGCTGCATGGGGATCGCTGTAGGCGGCCGCCATGCCGGGATAGCCCACCACCGCAGCCAGGTGCTGCAGATACCGGGCACTGAGAGCACCCTGCAGGGGGTGATGCAGCCACAGCAAGGGCCGCCCAGCGGCCCGCTCCGCCCAGAGCTCCGCCAGCAGCCGCTGCCAGCGCGGCCAGGCCCCCACAAACGGCAGCCGCCGCACCTGCACTGGACGCTGGGCCGCTGCGGCCTGCTGGCGCCACTGACCAGCAATAGCCGGCACATCGCTGCGCACATGACCGCCGGGCAGCAGCAACAGGGGCACCACGCTGATGCCACCCGCGCGCTGGGCCGCCAGCCAGAAGCGGCCATCGCCCTCGGGTGGCGCAGCCGTGAGGGCTTGCAGCAGCACCGGCGCGCCACGCCGCTGCTCCAGCTCAGCCGCCAGCTGCTGCAGCACTTCAGGAATCACACCGCCCTGACGGCCATGCACCACCAACACCAGCGGTGTGCGCCGCAGCCGGCGGCGCCAGCGCTCAGCCACACTCGGCTCCAGGGCCCGGCCCTGCAGCTGCCGCAACCGCTGTTGCCCATCGGGCAGCCGGCCCAGGAGATCCACCGCCTGGGCCGCCAGCCCTGGATCCAGTTCAGTACTGAGCTGCTGCAACCCTTCGGCCAAGGGCTCCAGTGGCCAGGCCGACAGCCCCACCGCCAACCCTTCCAGCGCTGCATGGCGCCAGGCCTGGGGCAGCGGCGCCCGGGCCAGCCGCAGCAGCAGCGCCGCATCATCGGGTTGGCGCTGTTGACCGAGCAGGGGCAACAGCCTCACCGCATCCGCCTGCCTGGGATCGAAGGGATCCGCACCATCCAGCGCCAGGCGCAAACGGGGCGCCACCCGCGCCTCGCGGAAGTGGCCCAGGATCTCCAGCCAGAGCAGCGAGGGCGGCTGGGCCAGCAACGGCTCCAGCCAGGCTTGCTTCACCTCAGGGGTGCCGGCCAGCAGGGGCAACTCCCGGCGGGCCGCCTCCCGCAGGGTGGCGGCATCGCGGCCCACGGGTCCGCTGAGGAGCTGCTCCACACCGGCGCGATCCAGCTGACCGATCAGTGCGGCCAGCACCTCGATCGATGCCGGGCTACCGGCCCGCTCAAGCTGCTGCAGCCAGGGCTGCACGGGCGTTCGACCGCGCCGCAACAGCTGCAGTTGCTGCCAGCGATCCGTGGAATCGCTTGGCTCCAAAGGCGCAGAGATCACTGTGGTCTCCACCCTGGCAGGTCTGGGTTCGGCAATGCTTCAGGCCGCGGCGCGGCGCCGCGCCCCGAAGCGCTCCACCAGCAGCTGCTCGAGCACATCCGGCAGCAGAGCAAGGGGTACGCCCTTGTCGTGCAGTTCGGCCAGCTTCGGATCGGCGCCCATGTCGCCGCCGAGGAAGATCTTCACCGCTTCCACCATCTGGCCCTCGTGGCGGGCCTTGGCACCCATCAAGCCGATCTCACCCATGTAGGGCTGGCCGCAGGCATTGGGGCAACCGGTCCAGTGGCTGCGCACCGCATGGGGCAGTTCGAGGCGCTGCTCCAGCTCTTCCACCACCGCCTGGGCCGTGGTTTTGGTGGGGATCAGGGCAAAGCTGCAATAGCGATTGCCGGTGCAGCTCACCGCCTCGGCCATCAGGGCGCCCGGTTCGCTCTTGAAGCGCTGCAGCAGCGGCTCCGCCAGCAGGGCCTCCACCCGCTCGGCCGGCACATTCACGATCAACACGTTCTGGGCTTCGGTGAAGCGCAGTTCACCGCTGCCGTAGCGGCGCGCCAGCGCAGCCAGCTCGGCCATGGATGCCGCATCGAGGCGGCCCACCGGCACGCTCAGCCCCACCCAGCTCAACCCCTCCTGCTTCTGCGGGTTCACGCCCAGGGCCGCCCGGGGTGCGCGGTTCACGTGGTGCTCGCCGTTGTGAGCAGCGGCCTCACCGCCGAGAGCGCTGAACTCATCCAGCATCGCCTCGCGATAACCCTCGAGGCCGAGCTCATCCACCAAATACATCAGGCGGCTCTTGTTGCGGGCCTGGCGATTGCCGCAACGCTCGAAGTGGCGCAGGGTGGCCAGGCTGTAGTTGGCCAGCTGATCAGCGCGCAGCCACAGCCCCAGAGGGATGGCCAGCTCATTGCGCTGGGCGGAGAAGAAGCCGCCCACCATCACGGTGAAGCCGAGCTCACCGTTGTGATCGGCCGGCAGGAAGGCCAGATCGTTGTGCAGCAGGAAGCTGTCGGGGGCACCGCCCACGGCGATGTTGAACTTGCGGGGCAGGTTGCGCGGAGCATCGGCGGCCAGAAGGCGCTGCTGGATCGCCTCCACCAGCGGCCGCGTATCCACCAGCTCCTCGGGATCGATGCCGGCCAGTGGATTGCCGGTGATGTTGCGGGGGTTGTCGTGGCCGGATTGGCGGCTGGTGAGCCCCACGGCCTCCATTGCCTGCATCAGCGGCGCCATGTCTTCCAGCAGCAGCCCGCGCAGCTGCAGGTTCTGGCGAGTGGTGATGTCGGCGGAGCCGTGTTCGCCGCAGCGATCCACCGCATCGGCAAGCACCTCCAGCTGATCGGCGCTGATCACGCCGTTGGGCAGGCGCAGCCGCACCATGAACCGCCCCGGCGTCACCGGCCGGAAGAAGATCCCAAGCCACTTGAGGCGGATGGTGAGGGTGGCCTCATCGAGGTTGTCCCAACCTTGAGCCGCCAGGTCGCCCAGGCGTGGTGCCAGCTCCAGGCCGCAGAGCTCCGCCTTGGCCTGCTCGATCTTGCTCAAGGTGGCGGCCATGGCTGCAGCAACAACTCAGGAAGGCCACAGGGTGCTCAACCGGCAGCACCGATCAGTGTCGCCATCGTTACCAAACGAACGTTCCTGGGCATCAGGGCCAGGCGCTCACCACTTCTTGTAGGCAAGGAATTTGCCGCACATCGTCACCTTCACCCGGTCCCCGGCGGGGTCAGCCACCTTGTCCACATCGAGGCTGAAATCGATGGCGCTCATGATCCCGTCGCCGAACTTCTCCTGGATCACATCCTTGAGGGGCATCCCATACACCTGGATGATTTCGTAGAAGCGGTAAATCAGGGGATCAGTGGGAATCACCGGATCCAGGCAGCCTTTGGTGGGATAGGCCTGCAGCGCCTCACAGGTGGCGGGATCGAGCTCCAGCAGATCGCTGAGCTGCTGGGCCTCCTCTGGCGACGCTGTGGACTGGCCATAAAACAGTGAAGCGATCCACACCTCATCGCGGCCCATCGCCTGCTCCAGATCCGCAAAGCTCAGACCCTTGGCGCGCTTGGCGGCCATCAGGGTGGCGGTGAGGGACGATCCAGAAGGCATGGGCGGCGAGGCAGCAGCAACCGCGCCACCCTCCGCGGCTGCCGCATCAGCAGGAGCAGCGCTTGCTACCAGCCGGCGGTGCTGCGGCTACCGGCGCTCCGCGATCCAGCCGTGATTCAGAATTGAGACGCGTTATGCCCATCGGGCTGCATGGTGGCGACCCTCTCCACACAGCCAGGAGCAGCGCAATCGGGAGCATCTGAAGCGGTGGGCGAGCAGCGCGCCCGCTTTCGCACCTACCTGGGCAAGGTGGGCAGCGGCGAACACACCAGCAGCGGCCTCAGCCGTGAGGAAGCCGCTGAAGCGATGGAGCTGATGCTCGATGGCATCGCCACTCCGGCCCAGATCGGCGCCTTTCTGATCGCCCATCGCATCCGCCGGCCCGAACCCCAGGAACTCACGGGGATGCTGGATGTGTACCGGCGCCGCGGGCCGGTGCTCAGCAGCCGCACACCCGCCCTCTGCTTCGGCATGCCCTTCGACGGGCGCAGCCGCACCGCACCGATTTATCCGCTCACCGCCCTGGTGCTGGCTGCGGCCAACATCCCGGTGCTGCTGCAAGGCGCCGGCCGCATGCCGGTGAAATACGGCGTGACGGGCGCTGAACTGTTCGCCAGCCTGGGCCTGGTGCTCACCGGCCGCAGCCTGGAATGGCTGCAGAGCAGCCTGGATCGCTGCAACCTGGCCCTGCTGCATCAGCCCGATCACTTCCCCGCCGCGGAACAGCTGATCCCCTACCGCGATGAGATCGGCAAACGGCCGCCGCTGGCCAGCCTCGAACTGATGTGGACGGCCCACCACGGCCCGCACCTGTTGGTGAGCGGCTTCGTGCATCCCCCCACCGAAGCCCGGGCCTGGGCAGCGCTGAAGCTGGCCGGCGAAACCAACGTGTTCACCGTGAAGGGCCTGGAAGGCAGCACCGACCTGCCCATCAGCCGCGCCTGCGTGACCGGCCGTGTGCACCCCCATCAGCAACCGGAGCGCTTGGTGCTGCATCCGCGCGATCACGGCTGCTACGGCGCCGATCCCGCCTGGCACAGCCTGGAGCAGTGGAGCCAACAGGCCCTGGCCGGCCTGGGCGGGCAAGGGGAGCTGGCGGCATCGCTGCGCTGGAACGCCGGCACCTACCTCTGGCAAGCCGGCGCGGCCGCCAGCCTGCCCGAAGGCGTGGAGCAGGCCGAGGCACTGCTGCACAGCGGAGCAGCCTTGCGGCAGCTCGAGCGGATGCGTCAAACCCTGAGCTGAGCTGCCATGGCATCGCCGCGCCTGCAAGCCAGCCACTGCTTTGCCTTTGAACAGGATTTCGTGGGTTCCTGGCGCTGCATCCCCCTGTGCGTGCGGCGCAAGCTGGATCTGATCGGGCTCAAGCTCAAGCTCAGCCACTGGCTGGAGCTGAGCCAGGCCCAACGCCAGCAGCTGGTCGACTGGCCTGATCAAGCAGTGGCGCTGCAGCAGCTGCGCGAACAGCTGCAAGCCTGGACCCGGCCCATGGCCGACGGCGAAGCGCGGCCCCTGCCCGTGGCGGTGGCGGAACCCTGGCAGCGATCGGAGCCCATACCCGAGGAGGTGCAACGGGCTGCCCGGCAACGGCAGGTGGGCCTGAGCGCGCAGCAGTGGGCCGAGCTGGGCGAGCTGGAACGCTTCGCCCTGTGCAAACTGGCGCGCCCCGGGCACGACCACCACAACCTCGAGGCCGCTTTTGCGGAGCTGCTGCCGCCATCGGCACTGATTGATGGTTCCCCAGGGCACCAACCGGCAAGCCAAGGCGAGATTTCGTAGCAACGAGCACCAGCAACGGCCAACCATGCGTGATCTCCTAGATCTGTTGGTCAGCATTGGCGCCAACGCGTTATTCCTTCCAGGCGGCAGCCCGTTGTTGTGAGTGCCTACTGGATTACGGCTGCCATGCCGCCGCAGGCTTCTGGCGTCCGTTGTTCAGTTCGTTCCTTCACCAGACGCTTCGCGCCCATGTCGAACCTGTCGCGCCGCAAATTTCTGATCACCGCCGCCGGTTCGGCCGCCGGTGCCATGTGGCTGGCCGCCTGCGGCAGCAGCAAGAAAGCTCCCACCGCCAGCACAGCCACCGGCGCTGATGCACCGGAGGTTCCCGGCGCCACCCTGGGCTTCATTGCCCTCACCGACGCCGCTCCGCTGATCGTCGCCAAGGAGAAGGGCTTCTTCGCCAAGCACGGCATGCCCGACGTGAAGGTGGTGAAGCAAACCTCCTGGGCGGTGACGCGCGACAACCTGGAGCTCGGTAGCGCCAAGGGCGGCATCGATGGCGCTCACATCCTTTCGCCGATGCCCCTGCTGCTCACGGCCGGCAAGATCACCAAGAGCAAGCAGCCGCTGCCGATGTACACGCTGGCGCGGCTCAACCTTCAGGGCCAGGGCATCTCGGCTGCCAAAGACCTGCTCGACGAGAAGCTGACCGTTGACAACAAGGAAGGTCTCGCCAAAGCCACCAAGAGCCTCGGCCGCAAGATCAAGGCCGCCGTCACCTTCCCCGGCGGTACCCACGACCTGTGGATGCGCTACTGGCTATCGGCGAACGGCATCGATCCCAACAAAGACGCCGACCTGGTGGTGATCCCGCCGCCGCAGATGGTGGCCAACATGCAGACCGGCACCATGGATCTGTTCTGCGTGGGTGAGCCCTGGAACCAGCGCCTGGTGAACAAGAAGCTGGGTTACACCGCCACCCAGACCGGAGAAATCTGGGACAAGCACCCCGAGAAATCCTTCTCGATGCGCGCTGATTGGGTGGATAAGAACCCCAAGGCCGCCAAAGCGCTGCTGATGGCTGTTCAGGAAGCCCAGATCTGGTGCCAGGACCCAGCCAACCTCGACGAGATGTGCGACATCATCTCCAAGGACAAGTACATCAAGGCAGCGGTTGCCGATATCAAGCCACGCCTGGCCGGCAACGTGAACTACGGCGATGGCCGTGATGTGAAGAACAGCCCCTACAAGATGCTGTTCTGGGACAGCAACGCCTCCTTCCCCTACAAGAGCCACGACGCCTGGTTCG
>VGPP01000030.1 GCA_016882585.1 Cyanobacteria bacterium M_surface_7_m2_037 | reverse complement strand
GCAGCTTCAGGACGGGCGCTTGCAAGCATGGGCGGGCGCAATGCACCGATTGGTGGCGACAAGTCTCTCTGATCAGGTTGATGCGCTGCGCTGGAGGCGCCGGCTCAGCCAGTGGTTGCTGTTGCTGGTGGTTGTGGCCTTGGTGCTGCTCTTCGCCGATTGGTTCGACACCAATGAGGCCGACAAACTGCCGCTGGCTCTGCAGCGGATCAGGCCCGCCTGGTTGCCGGCGGATTGGTACCTGAACCAGCCACAGCCGCATCAATGGTTGTTTCTGGAGCTGGCCGGTCGGCTGATCAGCCAGTTGGGGTTCGTGGTGGGCGCCCTGGTGATTCGTCTGGCTGGTTATGCCCTCTGGTGCTGGGGTGTGTTGGCGCTGGCTGCGGAGTTGGGGCTGGGCATGCCCTGGCTGCTTGCTGCCCTCGCGCTGTGGCTCCCCCGGCAGGGGATGGTGGCTGGTGAGTGGATGCTGGGCTCGGCGGAGCCGAAAACCTTTGCCTACGGCTTGCTGCTGCTCGCTTTTGTGAGCTGGCGGCAGCAGCGCTCGCTTTGGGCGGGGTTGCAGGCAGGCCTGGCCTGCTCCGCCCATGTGCTGGTGGGCGGCTACGGCGCGCTCACCCTGGCCGGCCTGGCCTGGTGGCGATCCGCTCAGGTGCGGCTGCGCGGCTGGCTAGCCCTGGCGGGAGCGCTAGTGGGGGCCTTTGCGCTCTATCAGCCCGTGTTGGGGCGAGTGGCTGAGCTGGCGATGCCTGCACCGGCTTTGCCGCAGGCCCTGAGCCCGGCCTGGCTCTACGTGGTGTTCCGCCATCCGCATCACCTGGTGCCTTCTAGCTGGGGTAAGAGCTGGTTGGTGCTGATGGTGGTGTTGGCGGGTTGGGGTGTGTTGGGGGCCTGGCTGGCCCGCGGGGCAGCCAAGCGTCTGCCCTGCCATGAAGCTCAGGCCTGCCGTGATCTGTGGCTCTGGTCTGCCCTGGCACTGGTGCCGTTCGGTGTGGGCTTGCTCGCCAGCCTGGCGGATGCTGATGGCGTGCTGTTGCAGCTCTATCCCTTCCGCTTGGCCGACACCTTGGTGCCACTGACGCTGGTGCTTCTTGGGGCGAGGACCCTCCAGGCCTTGGTTGGATCGTGCGCTGTCCGCTCTCGGGTTTGGTCGCGCTTTCCGCTTGTTGGCCTAACGGCGATAGTCCTGGTCTCAGCGTGGTTGACCAGCCGGGGCGCGGTGCGTTGCCCTTCGCAGGCGTTCGCAGTCCCTGAAGAGAAAGCCCCCTCTATCGCGCCTTGATGACCTCGACGCCGCCTGGCAGCCGTGTGCTCACGCCACCCGGTGGTTTTTCTGATCTGGCGCTGCGCACCAGCCGCGCTCAGGTGGTGCAGTTTCGCCAGGTGCCAGGGTCGCTGCGGCTGTTGGGCGCGTGGTCGAGGCGGCTGGCCGATCTGGCCGGAGGAGAGGCTGCTTTGTCCGAGGGGCCCGGCGGAGCTGCGGCGGAGCGAAGACTGATGGCCGCCTACGCCAACCTCAGCGCCTCGGATCTGGCAACCCTGGCCCGTCGTTACAACGTGGCGGCCGTGGTGACCCGTGAGGGTCGGCCAGGTCCCCTCGGCTGGCAGCGCGCTCCGGTGGGATCAAGGTGGTGGCTTTGGCTCCCTGCATCGGCACGATGAGGACGCACCTTCCCGAGGGTGAAGCGCTGGCGATTGGCTTGGGGGCCAATTTGGCCAGCGCTTTGGGTGGGCCCCTCGAGACCTTGGTTGCGGTGCGCCCCCGGCTCGAGCAGGTGTTGTCCTGCTGGGCTGGCCGCACCTCTCCGCTGCGCTGGTCCCCCCTGTTCCGCACCGCGCCCGTGGGAGGGCCGCCCGGTCAGCCGGATTACCTGAATGCCGTCTTGGTAGCCCAAGTCGCCAGGCCGCCGCGTGTTCCTGATGCGCTCCAACTCTTGGCCAGACTCCAGCAACTCGAGCTGGCTTTTGGTCGGCAGCGCCTCGAGCACTGGGGACCGCGCACGCTGGATCTGGATCTCCTTTGGTGGGGGGAGCTGCGTTGTGATCAGTCCGGTTTGGAGCTCCCGCATCCCCGTTGGCATCAGCGTGCGTTTGTGCTGGCGCCGCTGTTGGCCATCGATCGGGATGGGGGAGCTCCCTTGCCCGTATTAAGGCGTTGTGTGGGCGCGGACAACCTGCTCGCACAGGAGTTGGACTCCTCCGTACAGCTGGTGACGCCGTCGCCGATCGGATGGCCTTGAGCCTTGCTTCGCCTCAACGCTGGTCTGGCGATCAGAATTGTGAGGAATCGATCGGGAAGGGTTCTGCGTACCAGGCGATGCGGACATCTTGAAACCCTTTGGAGAAGTCTTTGCGTGTGTCAGACCATTCGATGCTGTGTGTGCGCGGGTTGAAAGCTTGGTAAATCGGGATCAGGCCATCCGCGGAATCACGGGTTGGATAAACGCGGAAGTCTTTGCCTTCATAGTTGTAGCGGCTCTGCTCTTTGAAGGGGAGGAGTCCCGTTTCCGTGTTCAATCGATCGATTTTCCAGAGATGTCGGCCTGTCACGGTGTCTTCGTACCGATGAGTTGGTACTGAATGGCGGCCTTTCAGAGCGCTCAGGAAAAGACCTTCTTGGTTGCTGTAGCCGCTGTTGTCTTGTTGCAGTCCTGTGATCTCGTCTGGTAGAGCGCTCAGATACTGGCGCTTGCCTTTCTCCTGGCGAAACGAGTAGACGGGTATGCCTACGTTGTCTGTCGTCAGCACGCTGACGGTGTCCTGCATCAGGCTGGTAAACCACATGTTTCCCTCGGGACCGCGTGTGATGCGATGCATGACACGCTGCCCGATCTCTGGTAGGGCGAAGCTTGTTTGTGATTGCCGGCCGTTCTGATCGATGGTCAGCTCTTCAAGGGACTGCTCCTGGTACTGAAACCAGATTGAATCCTTGGTAGCACCAACGGCTCCGCCAGCACCTTTGGATGTGCTCTGTTGATAGCCGATGAAGGTTTCCGTGATTGGGTCGAAGCGTGCGATACCGCCTTTGTTCGCCAGGCTGTCGCTGGGAATGGATGCATCATTGTTGCCTTCAACGGTAACCCAGATTTTTCCGTCAGGGCCGGGGATTACGTTGATTGGGCGCGTGTTGTCGACAGAGGCAAGGCCTGAGATCTCGAAAAACTTGATCGAGCCATCGCCGCTGATGCGGCCAATCTCACTGGTTAAAAGATTGACGAACCATGCGTTACCACTTTGATCAATTTCAACGTGGATCGGGCCGCTGGCGTTGGACAGGATTCCGTGGGTAAAGTTTGCTCCAAAATTGGCGCGTGTTGGAAGGATAAACTTCTTTTGCTCTCCGCTGTCTGGGTTGACCCAGCCGATGACATCGGAGGATTTGCCTGTATACCAAAGCTTCCCTTCTGTATCGATGGCAAGCCCGTGAGGGCCTACGACGCCTTCGCTGCTTGGGTCATCAAAGCTGATGTTAAATTCCCGCAGGATTGTGCCGTTGATGGGATCGATTTCGGCGAGTTTGTCCTGGTATTCGAGGGTGACGAAGAGTCGACTGTCTTGGTCGAGGCGAATTCCGTGAGGGTGAGATCCTTCGGGCATCTCAAAGAGTTTGATGGCTCCGTCGGGTCTGATGTAGCCGGCGCGGTCGTGCTTCTGTTGGGTGAAGTAGATCAGGCCGTTGCGGCTTGCATGAATCTCATGGGTATCATAAACACCGGCCTCATCTGTGCTGGTGCGGATCTGATAGTCAATGACGTCGCCTGTCTTTTGGCGTGAAGCTTGATTGAGGTAGCGGCAGAATATTTTGGCGGACCACGTCCCTTCGCTGCCGACCAGCGGGGGCTTGCGAGCGCCCATAGCCATGCCCGCTGTGATGTCTTGAATGATCTCGCCGTGTCCTAATCCCATGGATGGGCTCTTGGTTTTATTGAGTTATTCTATTTTCTTATTTATTGTCCTGGCGTTTGCTTTGGGATTAATTAAGGTGGTGTTCGATGCGGCTGGAGTCCCAAGCTTGCTTTCTTCGGCTGGGAGGGGTTGCGCGACACTGCTTCCAGTTCTAGGTCGGTGGTTTGCCGATTCTTGTCGTCGATGGCTCCTCTTCCCGCCCCGGAACCTGCGCGCCATCTGGAGACCACCGCCAGCCTCGATGCCCGCAAGCTGCTCTTCGAGATCAACCGGGTGCAGCTGCCGATGGGGGTGGAGGGCACGTTCGGCGTGATCAAGCACCCCGGCGCCTCCCTGGCGGTGCCGGTGCTCGCCGACGGCCGTGTGGTGGTGTTGCGCCAGTACCGCTTTGCGGTGGCTACACGCTTGCTGGAGTTCCCGGCCGGCACCCTGGAATCGGGCGAAACCCCGCTCTCCACGATGCAGCGGGAGTTGCAGGAGGAAGCGGGTTACAGCGCCAGCCGCTGGGACGCGCTTGGCGCGATGCTGCCCTGCCCCGGCTATTCGGATGAGGTGATTCACCTCTTCCTGGCGCGCGAGCTCACGGAGCTCAGCGAGCGCCCTGCCGGCGACGACGATGAAGATCTTGAGGTGGTGTTGATGACGCCCGCCGAGCTCGATGCTGCCATTGCCAGCGGCGATGAATACCTCGACGGCAAGAGCATCACCGCCTGGTTCCGGGCCAAGCAGCTGCTGGGGCTCTGATGGCGGTGGAACGCTGGATCTTCTGGCATCGGCGCGATCTGCGCCTAGCCGACAACCTTGGCCTTGCGGCCGCGGCGGCCGCGACTCCGGCGGTGACGGGCGTGTTTGTGCTCGATCCGGCGATCCTGAGCGCCGCCGATCTGGCGCCGGCGCGGGTGTGGTTTTTGCTGGAGAGCCTGAAGGAGCTGCAGCAGCGCTGGCGTGAGGCGGGCAGCCGGCTGTTGGTGCTCGAGGGTGATCCTGCTGAAGTGTTGCCGCGTTTGGCGGAAGCCCTCGCCGCCCCGGTGGTGGCCTGGAACCGCGACGTGGAGCCCTATGGGCGGGCGCGCGATCGCCGGGTGGCTGCGGCGCTCCAAGAGGCGGGCCGCAAGGTGCTGGTGGATTGGGATCAGCTCTTGGTGGCCCCCGAAGCCCTCAAGACCGGCGGTGGCGATCCCTATCGCGTTTACGGTCCCTTTCAGCGCAACTGGCGCGGCCAGGTGGAGCGCAAGGCGGCAGTCGGTTCAGTACTGCAGGGCGGCCTGGAGCCGGTGCCGGCACCCACGGGCTTGGTGGATTTCGATCCGGCCGAGCTGCCTGAGCCGCGGGCGCGCGTGTGGGCAACGCTGCCGCTGCAAGCCAGCCTGCCCAGCCTGGAGGCCTTGGGGCAGGCGTTTGAGGGGGCTGATCTCTGCCCCTGCCGGCCGGGGGAGGCCGCGGCGCTGGCACAGCTGCAGCGCTTTTGCGATGGCGAGCCCGGCAGCGGTCGCGGCATCCCGCTGCTCGACTACGAACCGGGCCGCAACATGCCAGGTGAGGCCGGCACCTCGGGGCTGAGTGCGGCGCTGAAATTCGGCACCCTCAGCCCGCGCCAGGCCTGGGCGGCGGCCCAACAAGCGCGCCAGGTGGCCGTGGCCTTGGGCGGCGCTGAGGAGGCGCTCAGCTCAATCGGGGTGTGGGAGCAGGAGCTGGCCTGGCGCGAGTTTTATCAGCAGGCGCTGTTCCATTTCCCTGAGCTGGCGGAGGGCCCCTACCGGCCGCAGTGGAAGCACTTCCCCTGGGATAACCACCAGGGCCATTACGAGGCCTGGTGCGAAGGCCTCACCGGCATGCCGATCATCGATGCGGCGATGCGCCAGCTCAACGAGTGCGGCTGGATGCACAACCGTTGCCGCATGATCGTGGCCTCCTATCTGGTGAAAGATTTGATCTGCGACTGGCGCTGGGGCGAGACCGCCTTCATGCAGCGCCTGGTGGACGGGGATCTGGCGGCCAACAACGGCGGCTGGCAGTGGAGTGCCAGCAGCGGCATGGATCCCAAGCCGCTGCGCATCTTCAATCCCGCCACCCAGGCCAGCAAGTTCGATCCCAAGGGCGAGTACATCCGCCACTGGCTGCCGGAGCTGCGCCACGTCAACACGAAAGACCTGCTCAGCGGCGAGATCGCGCCGATGGAGCGTCGCGGCTATCCGGCGCCGGTGGTGAGCCACAAGAAGCAGCAGGCGCGCTTCAAGGCTCTTTACGCCGCCTTGCCGAAACCAGGAGCTGGCTGATCAGGCGGCGATGGCTGCTGTGGCGTCGCGGTTGGCCGCGGCTCCGCAGAGGGTGTGGAGCACCTCGATCACCTGCTGCTGCTGCACGCTGCTCAGCTCCGGGAAGATCGGCAGGCTGAGCACCTCCGCGCAGAGCCGCTCGGTCACAGGCAGGGATCCCGGCTCATAGCCCAGGTGGGCGTAGGCGGGCTGGCGGTGGATGGGGATTGGGTAATAGATGATCGTGGTCACCCCGGCCTCCTGCAGCTGCTGTTTGAGCCAGTCGCGGCAGCAGGCTTCCGGTAGGCCGAAGCTTGCGCTATCCGACGACGGGGTGCAGCTCTGGTTGCAGGCGGGTGTGGGGCTGCAGGCGGGCACCCGCACCACGAACTGGTTCCAGCTGTGGCCTTCAGGGCCGGCCTCGGGCAGGTGGATCGTGTTGGCGGTGTCGAGTTGGCTGCGGTAGCGGGCGGCGATGCTGCGGCGCAGCTCGATCCAGCGCTCCAGGTGCGGCAGCTTCACGTTGAGCACTGCGGCCTGGATGGCATCGAGGCGGCTGTTGTAGCCGAGCTCGGTGTGCAAGTAGCGGCGGGGCATGCCGTGCACGGCCAGCTCGCGCATGCGCTGCGCCAGGGCGTCGTCGCGGCAGGTGACAGCGCCACCATCACCGGCACCGCCCAGGTTTTTCGTGGGGAAGAAGCTGAAGCAGCCCACATCGCCCCAGCTACCCACGGGCTTGCCGGCCCAGCTGGCGCCGCTGGCCTGGGCGCAGTCTTCCACCACCTTGAGGCCATGGCGTTCGGCGATGGCGCACACCCGCTCCATATCCACTGGGCGGCCGAACAGGTGCACCGGCAGCAGCACCTTGGTGGCTGGCGTGATGGCCGTCTCCAGCTGCTCGAGATTGATCAGATAGGAGCTCTCCTCCACATCCACGAATACCGGCGTGGCGCCCACGGCGCTGATCGCTTCGGCGGTGGCGAAGAAGCTGAAGGAGCAGGTGATCACCTCATCACCGGGACCCACGCCCAGGCCGCGCAGGGCCAGGATCAAGGCATCGGTGCCGCTGTTGCAGCCCACCGCGTGCGGAGTGCCCACCGCTTTGGCGAAGGCTTGTTCAAAGGCGGCGATCACGCCACCACCGATGTATTGGCCGCTGCGCAACACCTGCAGAACGGCGGCATCAAGCTGCTCGCCCAGCGCATCGAGCTGCTCGGTGAGGCTGAAAGGGGGCACCTGCATGAAGGCAACCTTAAGGCCCGTGTTCGGTTCCCCGATCCTCAGGCCCCCTCGGGATGCCACTTGATGTTGCAACCAATCGAGGCTTGCTGGTCGGCGCTGATGGGCTGGCCGCTCAGGAGGGCCGCCATCGCTGCGCGCAGATCGCGGCCGTCGAGCGGTTGGTCGTTGCCGGGGCGGCTGCCATCGAGCTGCCCTCGGTACACGAGCTGGTGCGCTGCATCGAACAGATAGAGATCAGGGGTGCAAGCCGCGTGGAAGGTGCGCGCCACGGCCTGGCTCGCATCAAAGAGATAGGGAAAGTGCCAGCCGTTGCGCGCTGCCTGATCCCGCAAGCCCTCAGGCCCATCCTGCGGATGGGTGAGCGTGCTGTTGCTGGAGATGGCCACGATCTGCACCTGGCTGCCGAAGTCGGCCTCCAGCCGGCTCAGCTCTGGTTCGATGTGCTTCACGAAGGGGCAGTGGGCGCAGAGGAACAGCACCAGCACCGGTTGCGCGCTCAGGCTTGCGCTGCTCCAGGCCGCGCCGTGATCACCATCCCCAACAGCGCCGTTGGAGCCCCACACCTGCGGAAGCTCGAAGGCAGGCAGGGGAGTGCCCAGCGGCAGCATCGTGGAAGCGGTGAGCACCATGGCAGCGGCTCTGGCTCAGGTGGGGCAGGATGCGGCGATTGTGTCTCAGCTGGCCTTGCTTCGATCTGTGCTGCGTTCGCCTCGCTGCTGGAGCGGCCTGTTGCTCGCCGCCGCTCTGGTGGGGTGCGTGCCGGCGCACCGCAGCGCCAGCTGGAGCCTCTATCCCCTGCAGCGCAACCAGCCCCACGACGGCCTGGCTGTGGTGAGCCAGCCCGATGGCTACGGCCTGCACATCTGGCTGGAAACCGACACCAGCCAGCAGGGCGTGTGCAAACCCCGCTGGCTGGTGGATCCGGCCCGGTTGTTCAACGGCAATGGCAGCGCTCCCTTCAGCTCCGGCCTGGCCACCCGCGCCGAATTTTTTGAGGCCGTCGCCCGCAAGGATGTGCAGCGGGCGCTGAAGCGGGAGTTGGAGGCGCTGTGCAAAGCGCGGGCACCGCGGGCGCAGTGGCAGTGGAGCGAGCCACCGCGCAAGGCCGCCGATGTGAAGGTGCAGACCTTCCCCTTGGTGGAAGAGCAGGACCTGCTGCCCTCCCCCTATGAGGTGCGCCAGCAGGAAGAGGAGTTGATGAATGGGGCTCCACCGGCTTCCTGAGCCGCGGCGTCCCTACTGCTCTTGGCTGGCCGCGGCCCACACCTCCCGTTCGGCGCGGCGCCAATAGCGGCTGAAGCGCCCCAGATCCACCTTCCCGTCCAGCTCCACGAACGGCTCAGGTTCCAGCACCTCCACCGGCAGCTCCTGCTCGAGGGCCTGGCAGATCCCCTCCACCCGCGGGTCGGTGCCGGCGCTGGTGACGATGCCATCGGCGCCATGGGCGCGGGCGAAGGCGAGCACCTCAGCCACCACATCCCCGTGGCGCAGGCTCACGGGCAGCTCCAGCAGGCATTCGTAGAGGAAGCCGATGCGTTTGAGGCTCACCGCCTGGGGCGTGGCGTCAGCCGGATCGCCGGTGGTGGGGCTGCGGCCCGCCAGCAGCTCGGCATCGAACACAAACACCGCCGGCCGGCCGGGATAGGCCTGCAGGGCGGGATTGGCGGGGCCGAGCGCCTCGCCGTGGATCCAGAGGATGGGGCATTGCATGGGATCAGCGGCGGCGAGTGGGGCGGCTCAGGGCGGCGGAGGCGGCGGGAGATCCCCGGCGGCGGGGATCGCGGCGCTCGCGGCTGCGGTCGTTGCCCGCGCGAACGCTGGGCATGGGAGCGAACAGCTCTGCCTCCAGCTGCTCGTAGCTGGCATCGAATGGACAGCCCTGCTCGCTCAGGGGGCAGCTGCGGCAGAACGTGCCGTTGCTGTAGCGCTCGAGGTTGCCGCGATTGAAGAAGTAGGGCTTGTGGCTGAAGCTGCTGGCCACCCATTGCCAGCTGAGGTTGTTGCTGGCCGGATCGCCATCGAGCAGGTGGCGCAGGAACCATTGGGCGCCGGCCTGCCAGCGCACCCGGCGCCAGTGCACCAGGTAGGCCGCCATCCACATGCGGGCGTGGTTGTGCAGCCAGCCTGTTTCGTGGAGCTCGTCGATGAAGCCATCCATGCAGGCCAGGCCCGTGCGGCCTTCGGCCACGTCGGCCGGGAGGTCGGCGGCGTAGGCCCCGGGGTGATGGCCGGTTTTGAGTTCCTCTTGATCGCGCCAGATGCCATCGCCGAGCTGCTGCCAGAGGCGCTGCCAGTAGTCGCGCCAGCCCAGCTCGTTGATCAGCTTTTCGCCGGCTTGCCTGCCACCGCCGCCCGGCGCTTGCAGGCGGGCGAACACGGCATCACGCACCTCTGCCAGGCTCAGGGCCCCGTGGCGGATGTAGGGCGACAGGTGGGTGACGTGCCCATCGAGGAAGTTGCGCCCCTTGGCGTAGCGCGCCGGCTGGATGCGGCTGAGCAGCGCTTCGGCCTGGCGGCGGCCGCCTCGGATCGGGCTCAGGTTGCCTTTAGCGGCTGGAAACAAGCGGCGCAGCTCCGCTTCCAGGGCTTGGCGGCTCTCGAAGTGGCGCGGCAAGTCGCCCGGCTGATCAGCCCAGGCGAGTGCCACACCGGCAAGGGAATCAGGGGCCACAGGGTGGAGCAATCCGAATGCCGATCCTGCCGCCTGGGGCCGGTGGCCGTGGCTGGGGGAGAATCCCCCGATCGCAAGCGCCCTGGCGTCGTATCTCCCCATGCTCCTCGATCTGCGCGGCAAGAAGGCCCTGGTGACGGGCATCGCCAACAACAAGTCGATCGCCTGGGGCATTGCCCAGCAGCTGCACGCCGCCGGCGCCGAGCTGGGCGTGACCTACCTCCCCGATGAGAAGGGCCGCTTTGAGGGCAAGGTGCGCGACCTCACCGCGCCGCTCGCTCCCACCCTGTTTGAGCCCCTGAATGTGCAGGATCCGGCTCAGATCGAGGCGGTGTTCGCCAAGGTGAAGGAGCAGTGGGGCTCGATCGATGTGCTCGTGCACTGCCTCGCCTTTGCCGGTAAGGACGAGCTGGTGGGTGATTACTCGAACATTTCTCCCGAGGGCTTCGCCCGGGCCCTCGAGGTGAGCGCCTATTCACTGGCCCCGCTGTGCCGCTACGCCAAGCCGCTGTTCAACGAGGGCGCCAGTGTGATCACCCTCAGCTACCTGGGCGCTGAGCGCGCCATCCCCAACTACAACGTGATGGGCGTGGCTAAGGCGGCTCTCGAGGCGTCTGTGCGTTATTTGGCTGCCGAGCTGGGCG
Source organism: Cyanobacteria bacterium M_surface_7_m2_037 (assembly GCA_016882585.1). Taxonomy (GTDB): domain Bacteria; phylum Cyanobacteriota; class Cyanobacteriia; order PCC-6307; family Cyanobiaceae; genus Vulcanococcus. The sequence goes on along the minus strand of VGPP01000030.1, from coordinate 4,642 downwards.
CCGAGAAGCAGGTGCGCGTGAACGCGATTAGCGCCGGCCCGATCCGCACCCTGGCCAGCTCGGCTATCGGCGGCATCCTCGACATGATCCACAACGTGGAAGAGAAGGCCCCCCTGCACCGCACCGTGACTCAGGAGGAAGTGGGCGGCACTGCGGCGTTCCTGGCCAGCCCGCTGGCTTCCGGCATCACCGGCCAGGTGATCTATGTGGATGCGGGTTACTGCATCACGGGGATGTGAGCTGAGTTAGCGCAAGGGGTTGCGGAAGAGCAGCCCCGGAAAACGCTGGAAGTCGCTGTCGGCCGAGACCAGCGTGCAGTTGTGTTCGATCGCCAGCGCGGCCAGGTGGGCGTCGGGGGTGAGATTGCCGGCGGTGCGGGCCTGCTCAAGCAGTTGCCGCAGGATGCTCCAGTGATTGGGGCCGGGGTGCACCACCGTGACTAACGGGTGTTGCAGCCAGCCTTCCACCAGGTCCATGGCTTGGCTGGGGCTGAGTGGCTCTCGCATCATTCGGGGCTGGGTGCTGATGCGTAGGACTGCCAGCACTACGTTCCAGGGCAGGGCAATCAATTCTTGGTTGTTGAACGTGGCCTCAAGCCACGCCCTGGCAGAGCTGTGATGTGGGCTTTCCTGCAGGCAGGCGTAGAGCCAGAGGTTGGTGTCGATCAGGATCACTGGCCTTGGCGCAGGTTCTCGATCAGGGCCTCGTCTTCCAGCGCTGCCGCCAGTTGATTGGCTTTGGTGAGGTCGACGCCTGGGGCCAGGGCGCCGATTGAGAAGCTCGGGCAGCGGTAGGGCTCCCGCTGCGGCGCTGCTGGCTGCTTCAGGCCGGCCCGCAGGGTGTCGTTCACCACCTGCTTGAAGGGCTTGCCGCTGTCGAGTGCTTTCTGGCGCAGCTGGCGCAGCAGGGCGTCGTCGATGGTGAGGGTGGTGCGCATGGCATCAAGATGCGTCTGCCACAGGCATCATGGCTCCCGTTTTCGGGCTTCGGCATGATCGAGTCCTGAGCAGCGGCCCTTTCATGCGAACAGGCGAAATCCACCGCGTCACCGGTGAAACCGATGTGCGCGTGAAGCTGAACCTCGACGGCACCGGTCGCTGCCAGGCGAACACCGGCGTGCCGTTTCTCGATCACATGCTTCACCAGATCAGCAGCCACGGGCTGATCGATCTGGAGGTGAACGCGGTGGGTGACACCCACATCGACGATCACCACACCAATGAAGACGTGGGCATCGCCATCGGCCAGACCCTGGCGCAGGCGCTCGGTGATCGCCGTGGCATCCACCGCTTCGGCCACTTTGTGGCGCCGCTGGATGAGGCGCTGGTGCAGGTGGCGCTCGATTGCAGCGGCCGGCCGCACCTGAGCTTCGGCCTGCAGATCCCGGCTCAGAAGATCGGCAGCTACGACACCGAACTGGTGAAGGAGTTCTTCGTGGCGGTGGTGAACAACTCCGGCCTCACCCTGCACATTCGCCAGCTGGATGGGGTGAATTCGCACCACATCGTTGAGGCCTGCTTCAAGGCCTTCGCCCGGGCGCTGCGCCTGGCCACGGAGATCGACCCGCGCCGGGCCGGTGCGGTGCCGAGCAGCAAGGGTGTGCTGGAGCGGGCGGGCGCCTGAGTAGGCGGGCGGCCTGAATCGGCGCCTTAACACTCCGTTACGCGATGATCGGGGTTCGCGCCTGCCGCTGCCCCCGATGACCGTCGCCCCCGCCGCCGCTCCCGCCTACGACCGCGCCGACTGGGCCAGCGCCTTCCGCAACGTGGGCGTGGAGCTGGATGGCGTGCAGCTCACGGCAGCCCGTGGATCGATCCCGCCGGAGCTTGCTGGAACCCTCTATCGCAATGGCCCCGGCCGGCTGGAGCGCGGCGGCCAGTGGGTGCATCACCCCTTTGATGGCGACGGAATGATCACCGCCCTGCGCTTCGAGGGCGGCAAGGCGGAGCTGCGCAACCGTTTTGTGCGCACGGAGGGATTTGAGGCCGAGGAGCAGGCCGGCAAGTTTCTCTATCGCGGTGTGTTCGGCACCCAGAAGCCCGGCGGTATCGCGGCCAATGCCTTCGATCTGCGCCTCAAGAACATCGCCAACACCCATGTGGTGCGCCTCGGTGATCAGCTGCTGGCGCTGTGGGAAGCGGCCGAGCCCCACGCGCTCGATCCAGCCACCCTCGAAACCCGTGGCCTCAGCCGCCTGGGTGGCCTGCTCAAGAAAGGCGAGGCCTTCAGCGCCCACCCCCGCTTTGATCCCGGCCATCACGGCGAGCCCTGCATGGTGACCTTCGGCGTGAAGGCGGGCCCGCGCAGCACGATCCGGCTGATGGAGTTCTCCAGTGAGGGCGCCTTGCTGGCTGACAGCAAGCACAGCTTCAAGGGCTTCGCCTTCCTGCACGACTTCGCCATTACCCCCAACTGGGCGGTGTTCCTGCAGAACGCCGTGGCGTTCAACCCCACTGGTTTTGTGCTGGGCCAGAAGGGTGCGGCGCAATGCCTCGCCTCCAAGCCTGGGGAGAAGGGTCAGTTCTGGCTGATTCCGCGCAGCTCAGGCACTGCCGCCGGCCGCGAACCGCTGCAGATCGCCGCCCCAGAGGGCTTCGTATTCCATCACCTCAATGCCTTCGAAGAGGCTGACGAGCTCGTGGTGGATTCGATCTATTACGACGACTTCCCCTCCATCGGCCCGGATGTGGACTTCCGCCAGGTGGATTTCGAAACGATCCCCGCTGGCCAGCTGGTGCGCTGCCGCATCAACCTGGAAACCGGTGCCGTGAGCAAGGAGCTGCTGGAGGAGCGCACCTGCGAATTCGCCACGGTGAACCCTGCCCAGCAGGGCCTGGATGCTCGCTATGGCTGGATGGCTGTGGCCGAGCGTGAACGCGGCAATGACCCCTTGCAGGCGATCAAGAAGCTCGATCTCGCCACCGGCGACGGTCGGGTGTGGAGCGCCGCCCCCCGCGGTTTCGTGAGCGAGCCGCTGATGGTGCCCCGCCCGGGTGCCACTGCGGAAGACGATGGCTGGCTTCTGTGTTTGGTGTGGAACGGTGCCCGCTGCGCCAGCGATCTGGTGATCCTCGATGCCACCTCGATGGCGGAGGTGGCGGTGCTGGAGCTGCCCCTGGCTGTGCCCCACGGCCTGCACGGCAGCTGGGCGCCGGCGGCCGGCTGATGCCCTGGTTTGTGAAGCAGGAAACCTTCCTGCGCCCCTACAGCGCGATGAAGCCCCACCTAGAGGCCCATCGCCGCTGGGTGGAGCAGCTGCGGGGCGAGGGGGTGGTGATCAGCAGCGGTTATCTGGTGGATAGCGCCGGCCAGCCCGGTGGAGGTGGGTTGCTGTTGCTGGAAGCCGCGGACTACGCGGCGGCCGAGGCCTTGGTGCGCCGCGATCCGATGGTGCTCAGCGGTGGTGTGGATTGGCGGCTTGAGCAGTGGCGCCCGGTTGTGGGTGATCTGGCGGTACGTTGAAAGCTTGCGGCGCGTAGCGGCTTCGATCCCGATGAGGGGTGGTTCAGCTGCTCAGGTAACGCTCCACGGTTCCGCTGGTCCATGTCGCGATGCCGGTGCCAAAGAAGTCCTGATCTTCTGTCCAGATGGCGCACTCCAGTTGCAGGCCCAGAGCCAAGGCTGGCCAGTCATCTGCGTCACGGATCCTGGCCAGGGCTTCCTCGCGGGCCGACTCCAGGACGCTGTCCTCAACCATCTGCACCACGCGCATCAGGCTGAGTAGCGCTTCGGTGCAGACGGCTTCATCGAGGCTCTTCGCTCTGGCGAGATCGGCGATGTACGCAGCTGCCTCGGCAACATTGGCTTCTGCAACAAAGAAGTCCACCTGATCGGCGTATTCGGCGATCAGGGTTCTGACCCGTAGGCCAAGGCAGCCACGGATCAGGATGTTCGCGTCGATAACCAGCCGTTTTCTCTCCATCGTCAGGGGTGCTGGTGTCGGTGCCTCCAGACTTTGAAGTCGGCGCTGAGCTCTTCTTCTGTGAGCCCAAGACGTTTCAATTCGGCCTGCATGAGGCGGCCTGCTGCGATCAGTCTTTCCCGCTGGTCCATCTCAGCCTCTTGCGGAAGCGGGACATAGAGGCCGATGGTGCGGCCGTGACGCGTCACCTCAATGGGCGTTACGGATTCGAGGTGCGAGGCCAGCTTGGCTCTGAGTTCGCGAATGCCAACACGCGCGGCCATGACTGCGCCCCTGCAGGTGTGTACACACCCTAGGCGGGATCTCGCCAGCCGCTGGGCTGGGCCGGCACTCGGTTCAGGTGTCGTGCTCAGTTGCAGTTGGTCGCAACCCGCTGCGGAAGCCGTTGCATCTCGGCGTGGCGGCCTCGTTAGACATCAGAGGAGATCCCTGATCCGGCCATGGTCCTGTTCCGTTCCGCTGCGCTGGCGCTCAGCACCCTGCCCCTCGGGATGTCTCCGGCCCTGGCGCTGATGGCGCCGGGTGCAGCGCAGGCCCAGCCGCAGAGCTGCAACGGCACCTTGTTGCAGCTGACGGTGCAGCAGGAGGGCAAGGCCGCCTTCGATCGCTTCCGCTTCAACCTCGGCCTGGAAGCCGAGGCCTCTACCAAGGCCGCGGCCCTCGATCAGCTCAATGCCCGCTTGGGGGCCCTGCGCAAGGTGGTGGCTCCTCTGGCCAGCG
>VGPP01000029.1 GCA_016882585.1 Cyanobacteria bacterium M_surface_7_m2_037 | reverse complement strand
CTGATCCATCCGCCACACTGGGGCCGCACTGCAGCGCCATCATGGCGAGCGCATCTCGACACCTGGGCGCCGCGGCGCTGCCGCTGCTGCTGCTCGGCAGCAGCGCTCTGGCCCAACCCACCACAAACGATCCGGCCTTGCAACTGATCCGTGGTGGCGGCACACCAGCGGTGTTCAAGCCTGGCCAGCCGATCCTGCCGGCCAGCAGCTGCCCGGCGATCGTGGGCAGCGGCGACGTCCAGCCGATGCGCCTGCCACCCTCGGAGGTGGCCGCCAAAAACAAACTCGGCTGCCTTTCTCCCAACGACGCGATCTACGGCAGCGATGGCTGTCCCACCCGTTTGTGCGGGCAAAACAGTGGGGCTGTCCCCCTGCCGATCACAGGGGGATCAACCGGCAATCAACCTCAGTTGCCTGAGCCGTAGGCCACCTGGCAAACAGCATTGAGGAGCTGAGCCTGATCAGCCGTACCAGGCACCTGGCCATTCAGCAGGCCTTGCTGGCAATTGGCGGCGCCCATCAGGTTGTTGCCATCCACGTTGTAGTTGAAGCTGACGCCATAGCTGCCCACACCCTCCACGGAGCCGTAGTTGAGCTCGTAGCTGGTGTTGGGCACCACAATCACCGGTGAGCTGTTGTTAGACGCCGCATCCACCAGGCCGGTAATCGCGGCTCCGGTCGCCAAACCGGCAATGCCCCAGGCAGCGGCGTTGCCGCCCCACCAGCCCCAGCCACCCCAGCCGTTGTACCAGCCGTGGTTCCAGGGGCGGTTGTTCCAGTAGCCGCCGTTGCGCCAGTTGTTGTTCCAGCCGTTGTAATCACGGCGGTAGAAGTTGTTATTCACATTCACCCGATCGTTGTTGAAGCTGTCGCGGGTGCCAGCTCCATACATCGGGTGATCACCCTGATAGCCCCGCTGCCAGTCGTTGTTCTGGAAGTGGTAGTTGCCGCCGCCCCAGCTGCGCCCATCACGGCCGGCACCACCCCAACTGCGGCCGCCACCACCGCCATGAAAACCACCACCACCGTGCCCACCGCCGCCGCCACGGGCGTGGGCCAGCATCGGCGAGGCGATGGTTCCAAGCAGCAAGGCAGAGAGAAGAGCTGCTGAACAGCGTGAAGATCGACGCATTCAACGAAGCTGGCAAACCCAGCGCAACAACTCCCTAATCGTGACCATCCAAGCTGCAGTTCTGCAGCGGACTGTCACACAATCTTCAAGAGGGTTTCTGGGTTCGCTTGTAGAGCGCATAGCCACCGAAGCCAATGCCGCCGCCCAGCAGGAGCAGCAACCACTCGCGCACCGCAGGAGAGGGTGTCCACAGGCGTGGCAGCGGAGTGCCCTTGGGATCCGGGCCGTAGGCCACCTGACAGGCCGCATTGAGCAGCTGCGCCTGGGCGGCCGTGGAGGGAACCTGGCCATCCAGTAGCCCCTCCTGACAGTTGGCGCCACCCTGCACCGGTGGGCTGCTGGCCACCGAATAGCTGAAGTTGGCACCGCTGTTGCCCACGGCGTCAACCGTGCCGTAATTGAGCTGATAGTTGCTGTCTGGCACCTCGATCACCGGCGACTGCTGATCGCTGGCGTTGTTCACCAGATCAGTGATCACGGCACCGGTGGCCAGCCCAGCCAAACCCCAGCCCTCAGCGTTACCGCCCCACCAGCCCCAGGTGTTGGGCGACCAGTTGTACCAGCCATAGCTCCAGGGCCGATCGCCCCAAAAGCCACCGTTGTTCCAATTGTTGTTCCAACCACCATTCCAGCGATTACCCCAGTTGTCATACCCCCAGCGATCACCGCCCCACTGATCACCGCGCCAGTTGTTGCCGCGCCAATCACCGTCATTCCAATTGCGATTGCCCCAACCCAGACGGTTGGCATCAAAGCGATCGCGTCCGCCGTTGGTGGCGCGGTTGTAGTCGTCGCGGCTGATGTTGTGGTTCAGCGCAGGTGTGCGAGCACCGCCGCCGTACGCGTGGTGATAGCCACCGGCTGCCCGATAGCCGCCACCATCGCGCCGACCAGCATCGCGAGCACCGCCATCACGAAAACCACCGCCGCCGCCGCTATGAAAACCACCGCCATCGCCGTGAAAACCGCCACCACCATGGCCACCGCCGTGGCCGCCGCCACCATCCCGGGCAACACCGGCTGCTGGAATAACCAGGGCCAATAACAATGCTGACGCAAAAGCGCTTACATAACGCCGGCGAATTGATGCGGAACCCATGAGGGATGCAGGAAGAGCGATAGGCACTTGATAGCAGTTCAGTAACAGGCTGCGTCATCGACGCTCCACAACCTGCAGCAGATCGCCACACTGGATTGGTGTGACTCCTGCGTCATGGCATTCAAAACTGTTCGTTTCTCGCTGGTGGCGGCTGCCACAGCGGCTCTCTCTGCCGGGGCGGCGCTGGCCCAGGTCACAGATTCCAACGTGCGCGCGGTGAATCTTGCCAGGAACTGGGCCGTGAATAACAACGGCGGTCTGTCGGTGTATCGCCCTGCGGCCTGCATGTTCAACACCGGTGATGGCGGCGGCTCCTGTCTGATTCAGAACAACAGCCAGGGCTTCACCTTCCGCTTCCTCGGCGGTGCCCCTGGCTGGCAGCAGGAAGGCCTTGCCCCCACCACCGAAACACAGGTGAGCGTGTCTGCGGATGGCCGCACCATCACCAACGTGGGTTACAACGGCGCTCCGCGCTGACGGCTAACCGGCAGGTCTTGCCGGTCTGCACCACCGCAGGGAGGAGGACCGTCTGAAGCGATTCGGTTCTCCTCTCCTCCGGCTCCCAACAACGGCCATACGGTTCTGACAACCCACCCAGAGAGGGAGGTCTTCATGCACCCAACCGCCGAGCTATTCACCGAAAAAGCCTGGGGCGCCGTCGTGGCTGCCCAGCAACTGGCGCAGCAGCGCCGCCAGCAGCAGATGGAGAGCGAGCATCTGTTCGCTGCGCTGCTGAGCCAACAAGGCCTGGCCGGGCGGATCCTCGACAAAGCCGGTGTGGATGTGGGCACCCTCAGCCAACGGGTGGAGGCCTTCATCGCCAGCCAGCCCAGCCTGAGCGCCCCACCCGACAACGTGTATCTGGGCAAGGGGCTCAACAGCGTTCTCGATCAAGCCGATCAGCTCAAGGGCTCCTACGGCGACAGCTACATCGCCATTGAGCACCTGCTGCTGGCCCTGGCGATCGATGATCGCTGCGGCAAGCAGCTGCTCTCGCAGGCCGGCACCGATGCCGCCAAGCTCAAAGACGCCGTGCAGGCGATCCGTGGATCCCAACAAGTGACCGACCAGAACCCCGAAGGCACCTACGAATCCCTCGAGAAGTACGGACGCGACCTCACCCAGGCCGCCCGTGACGGCAAGCTCGATCCTGTGATCGGGCGCGACGAGGAAATCCGCCGCACCATCCAAATCCTCAGCCGCCGCACCAAGAACAACCCGGTGCTGATCGGTGAACCCGGCGTGGGTAAGACCGCGATCGTGGAGGGTCTGGCTCAGCGCATCGTGAACGGCGATGTGCCGCAGGCGTTACAGAACCGTCAGCTCATCGCCCTCGACATGGGCGCTCTGATCGCCGGTGCCAAATACCGCGGTGAGTTCGAGGAACGGCTCAAGGCCGTGCTCAAGGAGGTGACCGCCTCCGAAGGCCAGATCGTGCTGTTCATCGATGAGATCCACACCGTGGTGGGTGCCGGTGCCACCGGCGGCGCCATGGATGCCAGCAACCTGCTCAAACCGATGCTGGCCCGCGGCGAGCTTCGCTGCATCGGCGCCACCACCCTCGATGAGCACCGCCAGCACATCGAAAAAGATCCAGCCCTGGAGCGCCGCTTCCAGCAGGTGTTCGTGGATCAGCCGACGGTGGAGGACACCATCTCGATCCTGCGCGGCCTCAAGGAGCGCTACGAGGTGCACCACGGCGTGCGCATCGCCGACAACGCCCTGGTGGCGGCCGCGGTGCTCAGCAGCCGCTACATCGCCGATCGCTTCCTGCCCGACAAGGCGATCGATCTGGTGGATGAATCGGCCGCCCGCCTGAAGATGGAGATCACCTCCAAGCCGGAGCAGATCGATGAACTCGATCGGCGCATCCTGCAGCTGGAGATGGAGAAGCTCTCCCTCGGCCGTGAATCCGATGCCGCCAGCCGCGACCGGCTCGAGCGGCTCGAGAAGGAGCTCGCTGATCTGAGCGAGCAGCAGAGCACCCTCAATGCCCAGTGGCAAAAGGAAAAGGGCTCGATCGATGAGCTCGGCTCGATCAAAGAAGAGATCGAGCAGGTGCAGCTGCAGATCGAGCAGGCCAAGCGCAGCTATGACCTCAACAAGGCCGCCGAGCTGGAATACGGCACCCTCGCTGGGCTGCACAAGAAGCTGGCCGCCAAAGAAGAGGAGCTCAGCGCCGGCGGCGGCGACAAATCGCTGCTGCGTGAGGAGGTCACCGAAGACGACATCGCCGAGGTGATCGCCAAGTGGACCGGCATCCCCGTGGCCAAGCTGGTGCAGAGCGAGATGCAGAAACTGCTGCACCTCGAAGATGAACTCCACACCCGCGTGATCGGTCAGGCCCAGGCCGTGACGGCCGTGGCCGATGCGATCCAACGATCCCGCGCCGGCCTCAGTGATCCCAACCGCCCGATCGCCAGCTTCCTGTTCCTCGGCCCCACCGGTGTGGGCAAAACCGAGCTCTCCAAGGCCCTGGCCTCGCAGTTGTTCGACAGCGAGGAGGCGATGGTGCGCATCGACATGTCGGAGTACATGGAGAAGCACGCCGTGAGCCGTTTGATCGGAGCCCCTCCGGGCTACGTGGGCTACGAGGAAGGCGGCCAGCTCACCGAAGCCGTGCGGCGCCGCCCCTACGCGGTGATCCTGTTCGACGAAGTGGAAAAAGCCCACCCCGATGTGTTCAACGTGATGCTGCAGATCCTCGATGACGGCCGCGTCACCGATGGGCAAGGGCGCACGGTGGATTTCACCAACACGGTGCTGATCCTCACCAGCAACATCGGCAGCCAATCAATCCTTGATCTGGCCGGTGATCCAGCGCGGCACAGCGAGATGGAAGCGCGGGTGAATGACGCCCTGCGCGGCCACTTCCGCCCCGAATTCCTCAATCGCCTGGATGAAACGATCATCTTCCACAGCCTCAAACAGGAGGAACTGCGGCAGATCGTGGATCTGCAGGTGCAGCGCCTGGCCAAGCGCCTGGAGGACAAGAAACTGGGGCTACAGCTCAATGCCGACGCCCTCGATTGGCTGGCCGGTGTGGGCTACGACCCGGTGTACGGCGCCCGCCCCCTGAAGCGCGCGATTCAGCGCGAGCTGGAAACACCGATCGCCAAGGGCATCCTGGGCGGACAATTCACCGGCGGCCACACCGTGGCGGTGGATGTGGACACGAACGGCGAGCAACAGCAGTTGCGGTTCCAGCAGATCGATCCCAGCAAATTGCCGGTGCTGGTGTAGCGGCTTACAACAACCGCAACGATCCCTGGTCAAGAGCACCAGGCGTCACCAGGGTGGAGGCAACGGCTTCCACCTTGACGTCGATGGGGCGCTGGCTGACAGGGATTGTTGTGGTGCTGCAGCTGCTGCTGGCTCCACCGCTACACGCAGCTGATCAGCAACCGCAAGGCGGTGTTGTGCAGCTCGGGGGTGAAGCCATCCTCACCGTGCAATCGGCGGCTGGCGCCCAGAGCCCCGAACGGCTGGCCAGCCATCTCTCCAACGAGATCACCAGCCTGGCGGAGGATTTCAGCTTTGATCCCGCCCGCATCAGCACCAAGGCCGATCCGCCCTACGTGATGGTGGGAATCCGCGAGGAGAACGGCGGATTCAAACCGTTGATGGCGGTGGATGAGCGAGCTGCTGCCCTCGCCAAAACCAGCCAGAGCGAACTGGCCAAGCGCGATGCCCGCGCCATTCAGACAGGCATCAAGCGCTATCGGGTGCAACGCACACCGGGCGCCTGGCTCCGCGGCACAGCCATTGCCCTGCTGGTGCTGCTCGGTTATGTGCTGTTGATGCAACTGGAGCGGCGCCTCAATCAACGTGCACGCAACTGGCTGCGGATCAAGGCCAGCCGCCGGCTCCCCGACATCAGCCTGGCTGGCAACCGCTTGATCAGCCGGGGCCACATTCAACGCAGCCTGCAACTGGGCCGCGCCGCACTGCATTGGGCAGCCCTGGCGGCCATCAGTTATCTGATGGTGCCGCTGCTGTTGAGCTTCTTTCCGCCAACGATGGGGATCGCGGCCGATCTGCGCGAACAGATGCTGATGGCCGTGGAGCAGCTGTGGAATGGCGTGCTCAATGTGGTGCCCAACCTGATCGCCCTGGTGCTGATTGGTGCGGCGATCACGGCCTTGTTGAAGCTGAATCAGCGGCTGTTCAAAGCGCTGGAAACAGAAGCGATCCGGTTTGAGTGGTTCTATCCCGAATGGGCGCTGCCCACGGCGCGGATCACCACCATCTTGATCACGGCAGCAGGGCTAGCCCTCGCCCTTCCCTACATCCCCGGCTCCACGAGCCGCGCCTTTCAAGGAGCGGGGGTGTTTCTTGGCATCCTGGCGGCACTGGGATCCAGTGCCATCGCCACCAACATTCTCAGCGGCCTGATGCTGATCTACACCCGCGGCTTCCGCGAAGGAGATCGCGTGGCGATCAACGGCATTGTGGGCACGGTGCAGGAGCGCGCCCTGCTGGTCACGCGGATCCTCACACCCCTGAATGAACTGGTGAGCATTCCCAATGCCATGGTGATTGCCAACCCGGTGACCAACTACAGCCTGGCCAGTCGTGAACTTGGCCAGCCCGTGGCGGTGAATGCCTGTATCACCATCGGCTATGAGGTGCCATGGCGCCAGGTGCACGCACTGCTGCTCGAGGCTGCTGCAACCGTGGATGGCATCTGCAACGAACCCGCTCCAACCGTGGTGCAAACCAGCCTGAATGATTGGCATGTGAGCTATGAGCTCGATGCCCGCCTTCACGATGCCAACCAATACCGCTCCATCCTTTCGCGCCTGCTCGCTGCCATTCAGGACAGCTTCGCGGACGCCGGAGTTGAAATCCTCTCGCCGGCCTATGAAGTGCAACGCGATGGTCTCGGTTTAACGATCCCGCCCCGCGGATCAAACCCGCGCTAGAGCCCTCAGGGCGAGCACCAGCGCCAGCACAAAACAAACCGAGGCGTTGATCCCCCGCCGCCGCGGCACCACCCAAGACGACAACCGCGCCAAAGCCGTGCGCCCCCGACGCCCAAGCAACAGTGCAATCAGCGGCGGTAGCCAGGCTGGCAGCAAGGTGGCGCAACAAGGAGCACGGTTGCACCCCACCAGACAGGTCCCGGCAGGGGCGCACGGCTGATGTCTTGCACAGCTGGCAAAAAGAGCACCAGCGAGGAGAGGTTGCAGCCCATCAGAGCCAAACCACTCACGGCCGGCGCCAACACCCCAGCCGCGGCTGGCCTGGGTTCGCGTGGACGCGGCTGTTGCAGGATCCTCTGACCCAGCGCACAGAGCACCAGGGCAAAGGTGGCATCCAAGGCCGCCGCGATCGGATCGGGGCCGGGTTGGGATGTGGGCAGCAGGCTGGCAATCCATCCCGCGCACAGCAGCCACACCAACACCATCAGCGTGCAGCCGAGCAAAAATGCGGCGCTGCGGGCCAGGGCCCGATGGGGGCTGGAGAGGTTGAGCAGCTGAAACACCAACACAATCGGGCTCACGGCGGCACCGATGGCCAGGGGTAGCACTCGCGCCAGGAGCGTGAAATCAGCCGGCGAAACCATCAATCCGCCGCGCCAACTGCAGATCGAGATCCGTAAGGCCGCCTGCGTCGTGGGTGGTGAGCTCGATCGTCACCCGGTTCCACACGTTGCTCCACTCCGGATGGTGCCCCATTACCTCGGCGACAAGTGCGACTCGGGTCATGAAGCCAAACGCCTCCACAAAGTCGGCAAAGCGCAGCTCACGCCGCAGCTTGCCGGCCACCAGGTTCCACCGCGGAAAGTCTTGGGGGAGCGCCGCGATCTGATCAGCCGTGAGGAGAACAGCAGCCATCAACCTGCCTTGGATCTACCCCAGCCTGGCTCAACCGAAGCGATAGTGCTTACGCACCGCTGCATGCACATCCCAGCTGCAGCTCAGCCCAGCGGCGAACGTAACCAGATCACCGGCACCGAAACGCACAGGCTCGCCGCCATCGGGTGTCACGGTCACCTCGCCCTCCAGCAGCAGGCAGGTTTCCGGCTCGTCGTAGGTCCAGGGAAACGTGCTCACCCCGCAGCTCCAGATGGGCCAATCCGCTACGCCCAGCTGCTGGAGATGATCTGCTGAGGGGTTGTGGATCACGGCAACGGGGCTGGCCATGGCTTGGGTCATTCGCCGATCAGGTGAAAGCTGAGCTGACGCTGGTGCGCGAAAGCCCGGTGCTCCCAGAGATACACCGCCTGCCAAGTTCCCAACACCAGGCGACCGTGATCAAACGAGAGGCCAAGGCTGGTGCAGGTAAGCGCCGTACGGATGTGAGCCGGCATGTCGTCAGGACCCTCATCGTCGTGGGCATAGGTCTGCAGCGCACCCTGCCCGCTGATCGAGCGCACGCCTTCCTGGGGCACTAAGGCACGCAAGTAGGTGGTGAGGTCGCGGAGCACGCGTGGATCAGCGTTCTCATTCACCGTGAGTGAGCAGCTGGTGTGGAGGGCCACCAGCTGGGCGATGCCTCGCGTCAAGCCACTCGCCGCGATGGCTCGATGCAGCGCTGCGGTGAGATCCGTGAAGCCCTCACCGTTGGTCTGCACAGCAAGGCGTGTGAGGTGCTGACGCATGGGGGAACGGGCTCTCGGTGCCCAGCAGGCCACAGGAAAACCTACGGCGCTCCCAGAGGCGCAGACCCTGTGAGCAAAATCACAGCAAGGCATGAGCGTGATCAACAACCGGGCTGAACAACCGGGCGAAGGTATGGGCATCGGAGGCGAAACGACCTCCCCACTCACACCCAGGCAAGCAACAATGGCACGCTTCGGCTTCTCTGGCGATCTCGGCAACGCAGACAGCATCACAGGTCTTGGCTGGTCTTTTGAGGGATTCTCGAAAGGCAAAGGAGCCAAGAAAACAATCAGCCTTTCCGGTGGTATTGATGCAGACGGCACCTTCAGCTCTGACTTCCGCGCTCGTGGCAAAACTGTGAAGGGCTGGCTGAATGTGGAGGATGTCCAAGGCGATGGCGTGGATGCAGGCTTCAGCTATCAAGGAAAGGACTACGATTTCAATCCTGGCGAGGCCGTGAAGATCAAGCTCACCAAGAAGGGGCGTTTTCAAGTGGTTGACCACGACCTTTCACTCGAGCGTGAGCGCCAGACTCCCGCAGGCGGCGGCAATGATCCCGCCACAGGCAACGACCCTGCCAACGAAAACGACCCCGTGACCGGGACTGGATCTGACACGGACAACCAGCAGTTCCGCGATTGGGTCACACTGCTGGATGCCAACGGCGATGGCGTATTCAACAGCCGCGATTTGATCTTGAATCCTGGCCGCGTATCGCTGCTTCAGCAGGCGGAGGTGAACCCTGGCGTGCTGGAGGAGCTGGCACAGCTGCAGACCCCCATCGCCGATCTCATTGGTCGCCTCAGCAATCCCGGCTCTGGTTTTGATCCCCGGGAGGTGGTGAACATCTTCAACCAGGATGTGATCAACCCCCCGAATCTTCTCGGCGACGCTGGCCTCGGTGGCTTCTGAAGCAAGCAGCCCTGAGCAAACTTCAAGCCACCACCCCCGCTTGGCGGGGCTTTCTGTTGGCGCAAGCTCAGTAGGCTCCTGGCGCAGCACAAGCACTCCTCTGAACCAGCCCTCACGCCCTCAACTCACCCTCCTCTACGACGGTGGCTGCCCGCTCTGCCTGCGGGAGGTGAGTTTTCTGCGCAGACGTGATCAACGCCTGCATCCCGAAGCCGCGCGGTTGGCGTTCGTCGACATCGATGCCGCTGACTACAACCCAGCCCTCTATGGAGGGATCAGCTACCGGGAAGCCATGGGCCGGATCCATGCGCTGCGCGCTGATGGAACCGTGCTGCGGGATGTGGAGGTGTTCCGGGCTGCCTATCAACTGATCGGCCTCGGCTGGCTCTACGCCCCAAGTGGTTGGCCAGGCCTGAAGCAGCTAGCCGATGGGATGTATGGGCTTTGGGCGCGCTGGCGCTTGCCCCTCACTCGCAGGCCCGATCTCGATCAGCTCTGCCGCTGCCGCTCAGAAGCGACGCCGGATCATCCGTGAAGCCACACGGGTATCCAGCAGCAGCAACACCAGGCCGAGCATCAAAGCAACCATCGCTGTGACGAACAGCGGCACCACAATCGCCGCGAGATCGATCACAGCGATGGCACTGATGAAGGTCACCGCCACCACAGCCGACACCAACAATCCGGTCACAGTGACCGATTCGATTGCCAGCGACAGCAACCGCATGCGCCGGCGCAACAGCATCAGTTCCTAATGGTCGCTAGACTGAACGGTCGTATCGCGGGAGCGATCCAGCACACGGGCCAGCCGGTTGCTGATTACCCCCAGCACACCGGCGATGGCGGTGAGCAGAAACACCGGTGCCACCGAGAGCTGAATGGCCTTAGCCAATCCCAGAACGGGCGCACCGGCACGGGGGGTCGTAATCATGGCGAAGGAGCTCAGGTCTGCCAAGCCGATCGAGGGGCACCGCTGCTTCACTCAAGCGACTCGAGCCGCAACTGCCAAGCTGCCAGCAGTGCGGGCCAGGCCATGACCGTGATCCACAGCCGCTACGCGGGGCACCTGCGCTGCCAGAGCAGCCATGAGCCCTCCGGCACACAGTTGGAAACCGATGCACCCACCGACAACCAGGGCAAGGGGGAGCGCTTCTCGCCCACCGATCTGGTGGCCACAGCCCTGAGCACCTGCATCCTCACGATCATGGGAATCGTGGCCGAACGCCACGGCTGGGATCTGAGCGGCTGTTCAGCCCGGGTGGAGAAGAGCATGACCAGCGAAGCCCCACGCAAGATCGCCGTGCTGGAGGTGTGGATCGAGCTGCCGCCCCATCTCGATGAGAAAGCGCGCAAGGTTCTGCAGAAAGCAGGGGAGAACTGCCCGGTGAAGCTCAGCCTGGAGGGGTCTGTGGCGATGCGGCTCCACTGGAACTGAAGGCAAACGCTTTAGGGTCCGCCCACTGAACCATCCACCACCGTGGCGGCAGGACAGGCCTACACCCAGCTGCGGGAGCACCTGCACACCACCCAGCTGCTGGGGGGAATCCAGAGCACCCTCTATTACGACCAGAACACCGCCATGCCAGCGGCGGCGTCCAGCTGGCGCGGTGAACAACTGGCTCTGCTGGCTCTGCAGCTGCATGAGCGGCAGACCTCCGCGGTCTACAGCGACTTACTGCTGGCCGCTGAGCAAGAGCTCACGCCCGATGCCTCGGCTCCTCAGCGGCGCAATCTGCAGCTGCTGCGTCAGCAGTACGAGCGTGAATCGCGGCTCGACCCGGCCCTGGTGGGGCAGCTGGCTCAAGCCCAGGCCCAGGGCTACGCCCTCTGGCAGGAAGCGAAGCGCACGAGCACGTTCAGCACGTTTGCGCCGGCCCTCGAGCGACTGATCGCGCTGCGCCTGGAGCAAGCCCGGCAGCTGGCGCCGGTGGAACGCGATGCCGCAGGAGCCGGGCGCAGCCCCTGGGAAATCCTGGCCCAACCTTTCGAACCCGACATCAGCAAGGCCCAGCTGAGCCAATGGCTGCTGCCCCTGCGCCAGGCCCTGCCACCCCTGCTGGAGCAGGCCAAGGCCATCCCAGCCGGCAGCAGTGGAGCCTGGGATCTGGGCGACAACGCCCAGGAGCAGCTCTGCAGCGCCCTGCTGGAGGAGTGGGGTTACAGCAGTGAGCGCTGCAGCCGGGCCCGCTCCCCCCATCCCTTCTCCAGCACCCTCGGCCCCAACGACTTCCGCATCACCACCCGGGTGGTGGAGGGTCAGCCCTTCTCAGCTTTTCTGGCCACAGCCCATGAGTGGGGCCACAGCCTCTATGAGCAGGGGCTGCCGCGGCTGGGTGATCACTGGTTCCCCTGGCCGCTGGGGGAAGCCACCTCGATGGCGGTGCACGAAAGCCAGAGCCTTTTTTATGAAAACCGGCTCGGGCGAAGTGCGGCCTTGGCGCGTCGCTGGCACCCGCGCTTCGTGGCAGCCCTGGGCCGTGATGTGTGGGGCGATGCCCAGGCCTTCTGGCGCGATCTCAACCCGATCCGCGCTGGCCTCACCCGCGTGGAAGCCGATGAGGTGAGCTACGGGCTGCACGTACTGCTGCGCTACGAGCTGGAGCTGGCACTGGTGGAAGGCGGCATGCCCGTGGCGGAGCTGCCCGAAGCCTGGAACCGGGGCATGCAGGAGCTGCTCGGGGTGAGCCCCAGCAACGACGCCGAAGGTTGCCTGCAAGACGTGCACTGGAGCGAAGGCCTGTTCGGCTACTTCCCCTCCTATGCCCTGGGCCACCTGATCAGTGCGCAGCTGAGCGAAACGATCGAAGCCGAGCTGGGGCCGATCGAAACCCTGCTGGCGGCCGAGGGCGATGCCCAGCTGGGGGCTTGGCTGCAGCAGCGGGTGTATCCGCTTGGGCGCAGCGTGAACGCCGCTGAACTGGTGGAGCAGGTGAGCGGACGCCCTCTCAGCCACGAGCCCTTCGTGGCCTACCTGAACCAGAAGCTGGAGCGACTGGCCGGCTGAGTGCGATCCGTAGGATGCCGCCCACATCCCTTGCCGCTGCCCTGATGGCGAACATCGACCACGCCCCGAGCCGCACGATGCTCAACCTGCTGCACGTGCTGCCGGCCTTTGCCGATGAAGCCGAGCTGCGCCTGAACACGATCGTGGAGCTCAACAGCAACACGATCAACAAGTACGAGCTGATCACCGAAACCGGCCACCTCAAGCTCGATCGCGTGGGTTACTCCTCGCTGGCTTATCCCTTCGCCTACGGCTGCATCCCCCGCACCTGGGATGAAGATGGCGACCCGCTCGACATCGAGATCGTGGGTGTGACCGAGCCGCTCGTGCCCGGCTCCCTGGTGGAAGCCCGCATCATCGGCATCATGAAGTTCGACGACGGCGGTGAAGTCGACGACAAGGTGATCGCCGTGCTGGCCGATGACAAGCGCATGGATCACATCACCAGCTACACCCAGCTGGGCGAGCATTGGCTCAAGGAAACCCAGTACTACTGGGAGCACTACAAGGATCTGAAGAAGCCCGGCACCTGCCGCGTGAACGGCTTCTTCGATGCCGCCGAGGCCGTGAAGATCATCAAGGAGTGCGAAGCCCGCTACATGGAAACCATCGCGCCCAAGCTGGTCAACTGAGCGCCGCTGCAGAAGCGATCCACAGGATCGATCAGCCCCCGTCAGGGGGCTTTTTTGTGCCCCACCGCCGCCGCCCGGGCCAGCGCCCGGGCCATGCCATCGCGGCTGGCCAGGCCCTGCAGGGCCACCAGCGGCAACCCCGAGCTCGGGATGCCCACCGGCAACTTGGGCAGGGCCTGATCGTCGAGCCGGAACACCGGCACCTGCCGCAGGCCATTGGGCTGCAGCTGATCCTCCAGCTGGGAAAGATTGGCCTCCACCGAGAGCCAGATCAGATCCGAGCGCCGGCACTCGCGCAGCGGTTGATCGGCCAGACCCGCGGAGATCGGGCGTTGCAGATCCTCCAGGGTGACCAGCGCCAGCACCCAGCCCTCCTCCTCCACCACCAGGCAATGGCCGTGGGCAGCGAGCAGCTGCTGCAGGGCCACCTCTGCCGTGGTGGAGGCCGCCAGCACCAAGGGGGATTCCGGCTCCAGCGCGTCCACCACCGCAATCGAGGCCAGCCGCCCGCGCCGCTGCTCCTCCTGCACATCCGGACCCACCAAGCCCGGATCCGCCATGCCATGCCAGCGCTCCACTAACAGGGCGCTCAAGCCGGCCGCCGCCATCAGCGGCAGCACGATGCGGATGTCGTGGGTGAGCTCAAACAGCAGCAGCAGTGCAGTGAGCGGCGCCCGGGCGCTGCCGGCCAGCACCGCCGCCATGCCCACCATCGCGTAGGCCGGCGGCTCCGCCACCGGCAACTGCAAACCGCTCTCCCCCAGCAACTGCCCATACACGTTGCCCAACACCGCGCCGAGGAACAGCGACGGGGCAAAACCGCCACCCACAAAGCCGGTGGCGCTGCTCAGGCCCGTGGCCAGCAGCTTCACGGCTAACAGCCCCAGCAGGCTCACCAGGGCGATGCCGCCATCGCGGCCGAGCAAGGCGCCGATGGTGTCGTAGCCCACGCCCAGCACCTGCGGGAATCCCAGGGCCAGCAAGCCCACCGCCAGGCCGCCGAGCCCGGTCACCACACACGTGGGCAGCTGCGCCAGCCGGCGCTGCACGGCCTCGCTGCGGCCGAGGGCGAACAGGTTGAGCAGAGCCAGCGACATCCCACTGGCCACCAGACCCAAGCCCAGATAGAGGGGCAGCTCCAGCGGCGAGCGCACCTCATAGGCGGGCAGGCGGAAGATCGGCTCATCCCCCAGCGAGAGCTGGGTGACCAGCGATGACGCCACAGCCGCCACCAGCACAGCGCGCACGCTGGGGCGACCGGGGATCGTGCTGTAGCTGCCCTCAAACGCAAAGAACAGCCCAGCGATCGGCGCCTTGAAACCAGCCGCCAGGCCAGCCGCCACGCCCGCGGCCACGAGCGCCTTCTGGGAATCAGGGGAGAGGCCGCCTTTGCCTGCCACCCATAGGCCGATGTTGCCGCCGCTCTCCACGCTCGGACCCTCCGGGCCCAGTGAAGCGCCACTGCCCAGGCTGAGGGAGGCGGTGAGCAGGCGCAGGAAAGGAAGTTTGGGGGTGGGCTGCACACTGCCATCGGCCATGGCCATCAGGCTTGGCAGGCTCGGCCCCAGATCGCGGCCCCACTGGCGCAGCGCACCCACTGCCAGACCGCCCAGCAGAGGCACCAGCACCACCGGCCAGGCCGAGAGCCAGAGCGGCAGCGGATCGCCCGGCAGCGGGATCGGTTCCGGCGGTGGCGGCGGGGGTGGCAGAAACGCAAGCCCCCCGAGGCCGATCTGCAGCAGCGCTCCCAGAGGGGTGCCAGCGGCGGGCGCCGGATCGGGCAGCGGGGGTGGTTCCGGCGGCGCGGAGGTGAACAGGCCGATCAGGCCTTCCACCACCGGGCCATAGAGAAAGTTGTTGATGAAGCCCAGCAGGAAGTGGAAGCCCACCACGGCCAGCCCAGTGAGCGCACCCACCAGGGCCGCCCAGGCGAGCAAGCTCCACTGAAACGGCAGAGCCCGCGGCTCCACCGCCGCCGGCTCATGGCTCACCGCAGCAGCTGAATCAGGCCTCAGGCCGG
>VGPP01000028.1 GCA_016882585.1 Cyanobacteria bacterium M_surface_7_m2_037 | reverse complement strand
ATGGGCGAGAAGGAGGTGGTGATCCTCGGCACCGATGTGGGCGGCGGCAACACCGATGTGATGTACACGCTGCGGGTGGACAACGGCGTGACCAAGCTCACCCAGGTGCCGCGCGACACCTACATCGATTCAGCCCGCTTCGGCCCGCTCAAGGCCAATGCCCTCTATGCCTTCGGAGGCCCCGATGCAGTGAAGCAGGAGCTCTCCAAGCACCTCGGCCGGCCGGTGCAGCACCACATCCTGGTGAACCTCTCGGTGATCCGCCGCCTCGGCGATGCCCTCGGTGGCCTCGAGGTGGATGTGCCCAAGCTCATGGTTTACAACGACAACACCCAGGGCCTGCACATCGATCTGCAGCCCGGCCGCCAGGTGCTGCGCGGCCGCGACATCGAAGGCTTCCTGCGCTTCCGCCACGACGAACTCGGCGACATCGGCCGCCTCGATCGCCAGAAGCTACTGCTCAAATCCCTCTTCGATCAGCTCACCAAGCCGGAAAGCCTGATGCGCCTGCCCTCGCTGCTGTCCGCCGCCGGCAAGGACATGAAGACCGACCTGGGCCCGATGGAGATCGGGGGTCTGATCACCGCCATGGGCGGCACCAAGCTCGATGCCGAACGCCTCGGCGGCCGGCCGTTCATGCGCGATGGCATCAGCTACTGGGAAGCCGAGTGGCCCAAAGCGAGCACGGAATCGGCAACGACTAACGGCAGCCCCGACCGCTACGGCTCGGTGTTCTGATCGGGAAGGGCTTCCAGCTCAGCGCGATAGGCCGCAGGCACCACCACCAGAAACAGCCACCACCACAGCAACACGCCCAGCGCCAGGGGTGCAGTGATCCACCAGCGCTGCAGCAGCCACCAGCTGCCGCCCACCACCACAACCCCGGTGAGCAGGATCGACCAGGGCTGACACCACCAGGGTTTCTGGCTCCAGAGGCTCTCAGCCATGGGGATGTCCGGAACGGGAGAGCACAAGCAGCGCCAGCAACAGAGCCACCAGAGCCATCAACGGGCTGGCGGCAGCCACCGTGACCCCCAGCGCCGCCGTGAACCAAATCGAGGCCGCACTGGTGAGGCCATGCACCTGGGGGGTGGGGTCGTCATGGCCATTGCCGCGGCGATCCACCAGGATCTCGCCGGCACCGAGGAAGCCCACACCGGTGGCCACCCCCTGAATCACCCGGCTGCGGGCCTCCAGATCCGGCCCCGCTGCCAGCACCATCAGGCAGGCGCTCAAGCCCACCAACACATGCATGCGCAGGCGGCTGGGCTGGGGATGGCGAAAGTGCTGAGCGCGGTTGACTCCCACCGCCATGCCGCAGAGCACCGCCATGCCAAGGCGCAGCAACACCTCCAGATCGGGAGATACAGCCGGAATCCAGCTCATGGCAAACCGGCATTCACCCTGAAGCAGCCATAAGCTCCTAGCGAGCGCTCGTTGCTGCAGCCGGTGTCGAACGAGTTGCTGCGCAACAGCCTCAAGCTCTCAGTCGCGGTCTTTGTCACGGCCACCATCGCGGTGTGGACAGAGCGGATCGAGTTTGTCTGGTATCCAGTGCTCGCTGCCATCATCGTTCTAGACGACAACGATGATCAGACCATCAGCGCCGCCAGTGCCCGCATCCTGGGCACGGTGTTGGGCGGACTGATCACCTTCATGGTGCACACCATCCTTTCGGGCTGGATGGGGGTGCTGGTGTCACTGGTGCTGATGATCCCGATCCTGCAGGCCCTGGGCTGGCAGAGCGCCCTGGGCACCGCCGGGATCACCTGCATCATGTTTCTGATGATTCCGAGCCACGTGGCTCTCAACTGGAACTACGTGTTCAACCGTGCGCTCGACACGGTTGTGGGCTGCGTGGTGGCGATCCTGGTGGGGCTGCTGTTCTGGCCGCGCGACAGC
Organism: Cyanobacteria bacterium M_surface_7_m2_037; assembly: GCA_016882585.1. GTDB lineage: Bacteria > Cyanobacteriota > Cyanobacteriia > PCC-6307 > Cyanobiaceae > Vulcanococcus. The sequence goes on along the minus strand of VGPP01000028.1, from coordinate 13,670 downwards.
TACCGGGAGCTGAACGCCGCCGATCAACGCCTGCGCTGCGCCCTGCTCAGCCAGCTGCAGCACTACAACGCCTGGTTGCAGGATCAGCAGCAACGACCCACCCCCCTCAACCCCGCACCGCTCACCACCGATCTGGTGCGCATGGAACAACTGGTGGGGCGGGAGCGCAGCGGTCCGCGTCATCGGCTGCTGCGCCGCCGCCAATGGGAGCAGCGGCTACGGCTCTGGCAGCTCACGCAGTTCCATTGGATCTCCTGGGAGCGCCTGCTGCAGAGCCTGCCGGAGCAGAAGGCGCAGCAGGCCGAATTGATCCGCCACACGGTTGAGGCCCTGCAACAACAATTGGCCGCCACTCCCGCCCCCACGCCCCAACGCCAAAGCCGGTCCTGGCAACAGCTCGCTGAACAACAACAACTACCCCTGCTCCCCCTCCTCGCCCTGGCTGAGGAACTGCGGCCTCTGCATGCCTGCCTCGGGGGCCTGAATCGCCTGGCGCCGCAGTGATCAACCGCAACGCCCTACGCACAGCGCTCACCGCTGGTCTCGGCAATGGCTTCGCCAGCATCACCGGCCTGGCCGATGGCCAGTACGTGGCCCTGGCGGTGCTCTCCGTCTCGGGTAGCACCTACGGCGGCGCGATCGAGCTGGGCCGCCAACGGCTCCTGGGCACGGTGCTCGGCTCGATCCTGCTCTTGATCGGCTACGAGTGCCTGCAGAGCCTGCCGCTGGCCGTGGGCCTGGCAATCACGCTTGGGTGCCTGCGGCTGCTGGGGGGCGTCCTCGGCCTAAAGGTGGGTTACAAGGTGGGCGGGATAATCGTGGTGATGGGCTGGCTGGTGCATGAGGGCAGCCTCGCCAGCTGGATCCCGCTGCGCTTCTTCTGGACCGTTCTGGGCGTGTTGCTGACGCTGCTGAGCCTGCGCCTGTTCTGGCCGGCCAGGGGCCTGAGCCAATGCCTCGCTCGCTACGCCGACCTGATGCAGCAACTTCAGGAGAGCTTCCTCGCCCTGGCAGCGCAGCTGGAGACGAACCCAAGCCTTGGAGAGCACGACCATCGCTACCGCAGGCTGCGCGCCACCCTCCAGGGCGCCCGCAGCCTGCGCCCGGCGCTGCTGCAGGAACTGGGCACGCAACCCACCCGCCATCCCGCCTTTCTGCTGGTGAGCGATCTCGATGCCGCGGCCTCAAGGCTGGTGACGCTGGTGGGCGGCCTGGAACGGGCCAGGCCAAACCATCAGCACTCACAGCTGGTGGAGCGCCTACACCAGGCGGAGGCAGATCTGTTGAGCGCGCTGGCCGCGCAGCTTTTGCAATGGCAACGGCAACTGCGCGGGAGCCATGGCCTCCCCCAACCCCCATCACAGGGCCTGGCGTTACCCGCGAGCTGGGAATCCCTCAACGACGAGCTCAACGACCCCGTGGCCAACAGCGCCTCGCTGGATCGCCTCGAACGCATCGCCACCCGGCTGCAGCTGTGCCGCTTGGCCGCACAGGCGGTTGGGGATGCAGAAACCAACTGGAACGCGATCATCAACACACGTTGAACCTGCCATGAGCGTTGTTCGGATGCTGCTGAAACAGCGGCATAACTTTTACCGCGGTTTGTTGATCGTGGAGGTGGTGGCCCTGGCAGGCCTGCGGGCCATGCAAGAGGTGCCGCAGCTGGTGAGCGTGGCGTATTTGGTGATCGCCGGCGTTGCGGTGTTGATGGATTCACCGCTGCTGCCTCAGAACCGGCTCACCCCACACCTGGGCGGCAATGTGATGCATCAGCGCGAGCATCACCATCTGGGGAGGATCCTCAAACGCCGCAAGTGGCTTGTATTGGGCTGGCTGGTGGCAGCTGGCCTGGAACTGGTGTGGCAGACCGCGCTGCTCCTGGCGCCGCCCCTGGCGATCCAGCTGAGCGTGCTGCACATCGCGGTGTGGCTGACGTTGATGCTCTACGTGCTCTGGACCTTGATGAAGGCGCTGGCCGAGGAACCATTGTTCAACGGCGACCTGCTCATGGGCGCGGCAGCCGGCTACCTGCTGATCGGCTTCACCGGGGGAATCCTGCTCAATTCCCTGCTGGTGTTGGATCCGGCGGCCTTCCATCTAGCACCCAGCGGCCATTCGCAGCTCCCGGTGGGCATTGCCCATGCGCCGCAGATGCTCGGGGCTGCCTTTGGCTGCCTCACCACCTTGGGCAGCGCAGCGCTCAACCCAGAGAGCCTCACCAGCCTGAGTGCCAGCGTGGCTATCACGATCGTGGGCCAGCTGTATGTGGCGATCCTGATCGCCGGCGTGCTCGGCAAACCGCGGCAACTCGCTACCGGCCGCAAGGCGGCACACCGCCGGCGTCAGGTTGCGGAGGCGTCCCCCAGACTGCGGCGCAACAGGCGCTGATTGGCAACAGGGTGGCATTCCGACAGCACGTGCTGATGATGCTCGCCCTGGCCACAGCGCCAGCCATGGCTCCGGTGGTCGCCGTGGCGCAGGCCACCCCCCCCCTGGCAGGCACCGTCTCCGCGCCCCTGAGCAACCCCGGCAACACCGAGCGGCTGGAGCGCAGCTGGCAGCAACTCGATGCGGAGCTGAAGGTCCTCGATCAACTGCTGCCACTGGAGCCGGAACCGGCGGTGCGCGATGTGCTCAGCACCCTGGAGTTGCCACCCAACCTGCTGCGCCCCAATCAACCGGCCCAAGGCCCACTCGGCCCCACCCAGAGCCAGCCAGCGCCGCCCCTGAATCTGCCAACCCCGCAGCAGCTGGCCGACAACGCGATTGCAGGGCTCAGCCTCGAGCAGGCCCTGGCCCTGGCCTTTGCCAACAGCGCCAGCCTCCAGGCCCAGCGCGAACAGGTGGCGGCTGCTCTCGCCACCATGCAGGCCGCGATGGGCACCTACTGGCCCAGCATCAGCGCTTACGCCGCCGGCGGCTACAGCCGCAGCCGTAGCACCGAAACAATACTGGCCCCGAACAACACGCTCGGCTTCGGCCCGCTCTTCTCCAAAAACGGCCTCCTCAAACCGAGCAGCAAAGCCCCGGGCTACACAACCACCGCCGGCGCCTTCTATGCCCCCGAAGGCGGCTTGGCGAAAGCCACCTCCGGCAGCAGTGACGCCGAGGGTGGACTGCAGCTCAATTACGCCCTGCTCGACTTCGCCCGCACCCCCAACGTGCGCGCCGCCCGTGCCAACCTCAATCAGCAGCGCAACACCTACGCCAACCAGCTGCGCGCTCTGCAGCTGCAGGTGAGCGAGGCCTACTACCAGCTGCAGCAACAGGACCAGCTGGTCCGGATCTACGACGCCAATGTGCGCAACGACCTGGTGATCCTCCAGGACAGCTTCGATCTCAAGCAGGCGGGGTTGGTGCCCAGGCTCGATGTGCTGCGGCGCCGAGCGATCCAGGCCTCTGATCAAGAAGTGCTGATCCAGACCCTCGCCGATCGGGCCGTGGCCCGCCGCCAGCTGGCGGTGTTGCTCAACCTGCCGCCGGCGGTCACCCCAACGGCCAGTGATCCGATCGTGGTGCAACCGCGCTGGCCGCTCGATCTCGAGCAAAGCCTGCTGGCCGCCTACCGAGGTAATCCAGAACTGGAGGCGATCCTGGCCACCCGCTCTGCCCTGGCGCAGCAGAAGCAGGCCACCGCCGCCGGGCTACTGCCCAAGCTCTCCCTCTTCGCCAACGCCGGTGGCAGCAGCAACCTCTCCAGCCTTGGCAATTTCGAAATAGTCGGAGACGGATGCTGCGGCTCCACGGCCGTGCCGCTCACATCGACCAATGCCTGGGATTGGTCGGTAGGCCTCACAATGACCTGGCTGCTCTTCGATGCAGGCACCACCGCCGGCCAGGCCCGCGCCCTGGCCAAACGCGAGGCGGCGGCCGCCCAGCAATACGCCGCCACCCGCAACGACATCCGCCTGCGCCTTGAGCAAGCCTTCTTCAATCACGAAGCCAGCCTGGCCAAGCTCAGCTCAGCCCGGCGCGGCGTGGCCGCCGCCCTGGAAGCGTTCCGCGATGTGCGCCTGCGCTACCTCACGGGTCTATCAAGCGAGATTGATCTCTCGATCACCCAGGATCGGCTGATCAGCAGCCTGGTGCAACGGCTCAATGCCACGGTGAACGTCAACATCACCTACGCGCGCCTGCTGCGCGAACTGCTGCCGATGCCGCGCGATCCAGATCAACGGATCCAACCGCAACTGCAACTCCAGCTCTCCAACGCCCCCCGCTGAGCGCGGCCAACCCCATGGCCACCGCCCTGCCTGCCCTCAGCCCGCTCTGGCGCAACAGCCTGCGCACCTGGCTGGCGGCCACCCTCACGATCGGGATCATGCTCTGGTCGGGCCGCACCAGCGTGATGCTGCTCGGGCTGTTGGTGGCGGTGTTGTTCATCAACGACAACGAGCTCACCCCCCTGCGCTTTGTGAGCCAGATGGTGGGAGGGGCGCTGATCGGCATCCTCACGGCTGTGGTACTGCAAGCGTTCACCAGCGGTTGGCTGGTCACCGCCCTCGGCCTGCTGATCACCGGCGCCCTGGTGCGCGGCCTTGGCCTGCTCAAGGGGCTGAGCATGGGCTACATGGGCTGTTGGGCCCTCGAGATCATGGGCACCGGCAAGCACTTCACCTGGGCCCTGATCTTCGATCTGGCCTTCAGCGTGGTGGTGGGCATCGCGATGGCCCAGCTCGCCACCTGGGCCTTCTGGCCGAAGCGCTCCCTCCAGCAACTGCCACTCCTGGAGCACCGCCTCGCCGAACAACTGAGCGAGCAGATCAGCCTGATGCGGCAGTGGTTGATCAATGGCGGCACCCCACCAGCCCCGCTTCGATCCCAGGAGCTCTTGCCCCAGATCCTGCTGCTCCAACAACTGCGCGACCAACGCCGCCAGACCCCAACCCCTGCCCGGGTCCGGCGGTTGAGCTCTCGCTGGGCGCAAACAGGCAGCATCTGGCGCCAGCTGTTGCGCCAGTGGATGCTTGTCGAACCGCTGTTGCTGCAGCTCACCACCCCGCTGCCAACCGGTGGGCTACTGGAGGAGCGGCTTCAGGGTCTGGAGGGCAGCCTCTTGAACCCAGCTCCAGGGCGGCAGTCCCTGCAGCTGGCCTCGGCAGAGGTTTGGCTGGCAGAAGCCCACACCAGCCACAGTTCAGCGCCTTTGGTGCTCGCCATCGCTCAACAGCTGGATCAACTGGACCGCTTGCTCCACAGCCGCGCGCTGATCCGAGACGGGATCGAGCACATCCCATGAGCACCCCAGCCCTACGCGACACCTTGCGGCTGGCCCTCACGGTGGCTGTCGTCAACGGCTTTGCCACCCTCACGGGGCTGGCCTTCGCCACGTACGCGTCGCTGGCCGTGCTCAGCGTCACGGTGGGGACCTACGGCAACACGCTCGAGCTGGGGCGGCAGCGCCTGATCGGCACCGCGATCGGAGCCGCGGTGGTGTTCTTCGGCTACCGGGCCTGGGGGCAGTTGCCCGTGTTGGTGGCGTTGCCCCTGGTCCTGCTGCTGGCGCGCCTGATCGCCGGTTCACTCCGGCTCACCGTGGGCTACACGGTGTGCTGTTTTGTGGTGATCACCGGTTGGCTCACCCACGAGCATCAGCTCGGCGCCTGGATTCCGCTGCGCCTGTTCTGGACAGCCTTCGGAGTGATCATGGCGCTGCTCAGCCTGCGGCTGTTCTGGCCCTCCCAGGCGCGAATGGAGCAGCGCCTGGGCCTCCTGCAACTGCTGGTGGATCTGGGTCACACCCTGCAAGACCATCTCCACCAGCAGATCCCTCAGGCAGAGCGGCGCCGGCGACTGACCCAACGGTTGCAGACATTGCGCAGCAGCTTGCTCAGCCTGCGCGACCAGCGCGTGAACGCCTTGCGGGAGCTCGGCCCCTTAGCGCCACAGCACCCCGTAGCCCAGATGTGGGAGCTGCTGGATCACGCCTGCGAAAACCTGATCCTCGACCTCGATGAACTGCGCCGGCTGCCTGACCCCGACTGGCAAGCCTGGGGGCTCGAAGCTCAACATCAGGCGGCGCTGCTCTTCAGCGCGGCCAGCGCTGATCGGTTGCTGGCCTGGCAGACGGTGCTCCGGCGGTCCATGGAGCTGCAGCCACCGCCCCAGGAGCCATTGCCCGAGCTGCCACTCAGCAGTGTGCAGAGCCCGGAAGCGGCCGCGGCGTTTGCAGCCTTGAACCCGCAGCAGCTGCAACGCGTCGCCAACCGACTGGTGGTGCTCAATCGCATCCATCACGTGATGGAGAGCACCGAGCGCCGTTGGCGAGCGCTGCTGCGCTCCTGATCAACCGTTAGGACGCGACGACCACCAGCGCTCGATCCGATAAAGCAACACCACGATCAACACCACCAGCCAGAACCACAATTCCGGCGGGTTGGCGTTGAACAGGATCAACAGCAACACCACCTCACTCACCAGCCAGGGCATTTCCTGACGGAGCAGCTGATTGCGAATGGGCGGTAGGCGTGGGGTCATTGGATGGTGTTGGGCTGACGCAGGAACGGCAGGTTCCAGCGCAGGTCGATCGCGGGGGTGCGGTAGCCGCCGGTGAGGGAGCGCAGGCCAGGAATCACATAGGTGATCGGTGAGCGCCACTCCACGTAGGCGTGGGTGGAGATGGTGAGGCCATCGCGGATCGGGAACACGCCGCTGCCGCCCGAGAGGGTCCAGCGGTAGCCATCCACGCTGGAGGCGTCGTGCTCCAACTCGATCTCGCTGCGCATCACCGGACCGTTCTTGGTGAGCGACTGGGCCAGCTGCGGGTTGCCGATGGTGGTGGAGATGTCCTCCTCCGTGGCGGGCAGGGTGAGCACCTGGGTCACCCGGCCGACGATCCCGCCGAAGCGCCCCCGCTGGTTCCAGAGCGGCACCACCTCCACCGGCAAGCCCAAGGGCAGGCGGCGGGCATCGGCGGGGGAGAAGTAGGCCACAGCCTTGAGGGGGCGATCTTTGGCGTTCGGCTCTTCTGGCCTGCCGATCGTGCCCAGGCGCTGGCCGGTGCTCACTGTCTGGCCGCGGATCACCTGCAGATCGAGCACCGTGCCATCGCGCTCTGCCTGCACCTTGCCGTCGTAGGCGATCTTGGCCTGGGTCACCGCGATCTCCCGCTTCAGGTCGTCGATCTGATAGCGGCGTTGAAGGGCCTGGGTCTCGATGTTGAGCTTCACCTGCTGGTAGTTGGTGACGACGTTGCGCTCCGAGATCTTCACGTCGTCGAGGTTGACGCTGGTGTTGGTGAGCCCCTGCTCCGCCGACACCACCTCGGTGGAGAGCGGCGCCACCACCTCACGCTTGGCGAGCCAATCGAGGTTGCGCAACTTGCTCGAATACGTCGACTGCAGCTGCCCGTAGCGACGGCGATCGTCGGCGTATTTGGCGAGGGCGGTATCCAAGGCGCGCTTCTCGGTGAGCAGCCGCTGGGCATCGCGGTAGTCGAGCTTCTCGTTATGGCGCTCCAACTGGCGCAGATTGCCGCGCTGCTGCTCCAGCTGGCGCTCGAGCACTGGCAGATAGAGCTGCATCAACAGCTGCCCGCGCTTCACGCGCTGCCCCACCCGCGCGTACACCTCCTGCACCTGGCCGCCGGAGCGGGCGTTGAGGATGCCGGCGTTCTCGGGGTAGATGAGCACACCCGTGCCCTGCACTTCGGTGGGCACCGGCCAGAACAGGGCCCAGAACACCACCGCCCCGCTCACCCCAGCCAGGCAGACGCCCACTTGGTTGTGATCGCTGAGCCCCTGCCAGCGCTGCCGCAGCTGACGCGCCCGGCGCCGGTACCAGGGCTGATCAGCAGTGGGTGTGGCCTGGGTCATGGGAGTCAGCTTGCAGGAAGCACCAGCCGCTGTCAGCCCCCCACAGGCCACACCCCCAGCTGTTGCAGCCGCCGCTCAGCCCGCGCAGCCGACTCAGGCGCTGCTGCCAGCCGCTGCGCCAACAGCGGTGCCAACGCCGGCACCTGAGCGAAGCCGGCGCTGAAACCGCTGAACACCCAGAGCCCCTGGGCCTGGGGCACGGGCCCCACCAACGGGGCGCCGCCGTCGCAGAAGGCCACCGGCACCTGTCGCAGCCGCCCCGGCTGCCTGGACCAGGCCGCACCCCAGGGGTCGGAGGCCAAGCCCGAGCGCAGCTGTTCCTCGCTTTGAGCGGGCAGGGGCGGTTGCTCCAGAGCCCCCCCGGGCCGAATCAAACTCAGCTGCCCCAGCAGCGCTCCGGATCCGCGCGGCACCAGGCCTGGATCCACCACCCAATCCAGCTGCTCAAGCGTGGCGGCGCGGCGCTCCAACTCCACACGCGCAAACCGTTGGGGCAACCAGGCGGCGGAACGCCCGAGCCCAGCGGGAAACGCCGGCAACTCGAGCACGGCCGCCCAACTGGAGCGCAAGCGCTCCGGCAACATCGGCCAGAGGGTGCGGCAGCCCGCTCCCGCCGCCAGCACCAGACACAGCGCGCGGAAAGTGGCGCCATCGTCAAGGCTCAGGTCCCAGCCCTCACCCGCTGGCGCTGGAGCCAGGCTCTGAACCCGAGTCGCGCGGGGCTGCACCCCCGCCGCGGCCAACAACACCGGCAGCCGCGCCATCAACACAGCGGTGTCCACCTGGGAGAAAGGCAACCAACGGCTCACGACGCTCAACACAGCCCGCTCACCGTGAAGTTGCAGCCGCTGAGGGCGCCAACCGAGATCACCGTGGCGCTGCTGCAGCTGGCGCCACTGCCGAGAAGCCCCTGCAGCCAAGCGCGCCAGGGGAGTGGGGGCGAGGGGCCAGCCCGGCAAAGCCCCATAGCTGATCTCGGTGGCCGAGCCGCTGACGGCACCGGATTCCACAGGAGGATGGATCAGGGTCACGGCTGTGCCCTGGTCCCGCAACGCCAGGGCCAGCAGCGATCCGGCCAGTCCCCCGCCGACGATCACCACGCCGGCGGGAGGCGTCTGCATCAGATCCGCAGGGTGAAGGAGGTGATCACCTGGTGGAACAGACCCTCGACCTTCGGCCAGCGCACCTCATTGGTGCTGGCTGCAAAGGTGTACAGGCGACCGCGATCCACCACCACCGTGGCGAGCTCGTGGCGGTCACGGTCGTTGAGATGAACGGTGTATTCCAGGTCGTAGAAGGTGCGGCCACCGTCCTCCCGCTCGGAAGCCTCCACCAGTTCCGCCTCACGGCCGCTGCCTTCCGGGGCAATCACCACGCGGCGCAGCTTCTCGCCTACGGCCACAGCGCTCCCGAGGTTTTCGAGGCTGTTGGTGCTGTTCACATCCGACACCACCAGGCTGAGGGTTTCATCGGCATTGATCAGGTCGTGGAACACCACCTGAGGGCCGTCGCTCACCTGCACCCGCGTCCAGCCGGTGGGATAGAGGAAGGCATAACGCCCATCTGGGCTTTGGTAGGAATTGAGCCCTGCGGCCGCCGCGCTGCAAGCACTGAGCACCACCGCCAGCAGCACCGCCACCAGGGCCGACCAGGGGGCCCGGCGGCGGATCGAACGGGTGTTCGGTTGCGACATGCGGCTGGGCGGGAGCGTGCTGGAGCCATTCTGGCCCGCCGGCCCGGCCAGCCCGCCTAGATTCCGCCCAGCTATTGGCAGCGCCCTGAGCGGCTTCACCCGCCCCCTGGCCCGACTGATCGATCAGTTCGAGCGGCTGCCCGGCATCGGACCGCGCACGGCGCAGCGCCTGGCCCTGCACCTGCTCCGCCAGCCCAGCGAGCAGATCCAGGCCTTCGCCGATGCCCTGCTGGCTGCCAAGAGCCAGGTGGGCCAGTGCCAGCGCTGCTATCACCTCTCGGCCGAACCGCTTTGTGAGATCTGCCGCAATCAGGAGCGCAACACCGGCGTGATCTGCGTGGTGGCCGACTCACGCGACCTGCTGGCCCTGGAGCGCACCCGCGAGTTCAAGGGCGGCTACCACGTGCTCGGCGGCCTGATTTCACCGATGGATGGCGTGGGGCCCGAGCTGCTGCAGATCCAGCCGCTGGTGGAGCGGGTGGATCGCGACGGCATCAGCGAAGTGATCCTGGCCCTTACCCCGTCGGTGGAGGGCGACACCACCAGCCTCTATTTGGCGCGCTTGCTCAAACCCTTCACCCAGGTGAGCCGCATCGCCTACGGCCTGCCGGTGGGCAGCGAACTGGAATACGCCGATGAGGTCACGCTGGCGCGGGCCCTTGAGGGGCGCCGGCGGATGGAGTAGCGAGCGGTGAGTTCAGCCCAGCGCACAACAAGCCGCTACAGCGGCATCACACCCAGCGAGCGGTTGCCTACCTGGCTGCGCTCGCCGATCGGCAACGCCAGCGACCTCGAAGCCGTTCAGGCGGTGGTGAAGCAACAGCGGCTGCACACCATCTGCGAAGAAGGCCGCTGCCCCAACCGCGGCGAGTGCTACGCCGCTGGCACCGCCACGTTTTTGCTGGGGGGCCCGATCTGCACCCGCAGCTGCGCCTTTTGCCAGGTGGAGAAGGGTCAGGCGCCTGCCCCTTACGACGCCGAAGAAGCGGAACGGGTGGCCGAGGCCGTGGAGGCCATGGGCCTGCGTTACGTGGTGCTCACCGCCGTCGCCCGCGACGACCTGGCCGACCACGGCGCCTGCCTGTTCACGAACGCTATGGCGGCGATCCGCCGCCGCAACCCCCTCATCGCCATCGAGGTACTCACCCCCGACTTCTGGGGTGGGTACCGCGACGAAGCGGAGGCGATCGCAGCCCAACGCCAGCGCTTAAGTGCCGTCCTGGCGGCAGAGCCAGTGTGCTTCAACCACAACCTGGAAACCGTGGAGCGCTTGCAGGGCGAGGTGCGGCGTGGCGCGACCTACCGCCGCTCCCTGGGGCTACTGGCTGCGGCACGAGAGATTGCCCCCCAGATCCCAACCAAGAGCGGCTTGATGCTCGGTTTAGGGGAGCACTTCGACGAAGTGGTGGAGGCGATGAACGACCTCCGCGCCGTCGACTGCCAGCGCCTCACGCTCGGTCAATACCTGCGCCCGTCCTTGGCCCACATCCCGGTGGATCGCTACTGGACTCCCGCCGAATTCGAGCAGCTGGGCCAAATCGCCCGGGAGCTGGGCTTTGCGGATGTGCGCTCAGGCCCCCTGGTACGCAGCAGCTATCACGCCGCAGATCCGGCCTAGCCTCCTGCATGCCGATCCTCCTGGCGCAATTCCAAGGCCAAAAAGAGGTTCAAAAAGGTTCGGATTAAGGCCACAGCAGCCAGCTGGATCAGGGCGTTGGGCTCACGGCTGATGATGGTCAGCACCACATCCGCCCCCAGCTGGAACTCCAGAGCAAGCGCCACCCAGGAACCAAAGGTGACGCGGGCCATGGTGACAGGGCCGCGTTGCAGGAGATGGGGCGGAATCTGCCTGAGCCGCAACTTGCGCGTACCACTGAGAACAGCCATCAAGCCAATGGCCACCGAAATCAGGGAGAGGAACTCCAGCAGCAAGCGAATCGTTTGAGCCGAATGGCTCAGCAACAGCTCCATCGGTTGGAGATCCATCGCTTCCGCCGGCAACGGGTTGCGCGCAGTGTGGCGAAGCCTCCACTGATCGCCAACGCACGCAAACCGCAGGCAACACCACTCCCCGCGACGATCACAGGCGGCGCCTGATCCGCTTGAGCCCCGCCGCGATGTCGCCGCGCATCAACAACCCAGCACCACCCCACACCAAACGCAGGGGCAGATCCATCACCGCGGCCCCCACCTCCCGAACCGGTTCAAAACCGAGTTGGCGGAAATAGCGCACCAAGCGACGGTGTTGCTGGTCGTTGTCGCGAATCGCCAGAAGCCGGGCGCTACGGCAGGGGGTGGACTCCAGGGCCCAGGCAAAGGTGGCGGCCCAGATCAAGGCACCCACACCCTGGGTGTCCTTGCCCTGAACGCGCATCGTGTCGAGCTGCAGGGCAGCCGGCAGGGGCAGGGCCCAGCCTTTGAGCTCCCCAAGCAGCAACGGCCCCTGCCCCTCCCGCGGACGCGCCACCACCACCCGCAGGGTGGAGACCGCCAGGGCCTGCTTCACCTGCAGACGCAGCAACAGCCCTCGCGCCGCAGCCTGCTGCTCGATGTCAGCGAGGGATGGAAGGGTCATGGCACCAGCGCTCCGATAGGAATCACAGCCACCCCATCCGGACGCAGATAGCCATATCCCTTACCGCAGATCACAGCCAGGAAAGCCGGTGCACCGCCCATGCCTGGCGAGCGGCCGCTTCCACATCGAGAAGCACGCTGGAGGCCAACACCTGTTGGGCCATCCTCGTTTTGCAAGGACGACGCCAAGGCTAATGCGGGATTTGTCGACCGATCAATGCAGGTTTTGTTGGCTTTCTAATGCGGAAAAGGCTGCGCCAGCAGCACCGCCTCCAAGAGCAGGGGCCCGTACAGATGAGGGAACAGCTCGCCGGTGCCCGGCGCCAGCTCGAGGCGCACCTCGAGACCGGCGGCAGCCAGGCGCGGGGGATCGATTGTGAGCAACAGCAACTCACCAGGGGGCACATCGCCAAAAAAGCGCTGGGCAGTGGCATCCACCTGGTGAGCAGCGCTGAGGTGAATGAACCCCACCTCCTCCAGCGATTGACCGCGGGTGGAGCGGCGGTAACTGCCTTCCTGGCGTGCGCTGTTCCACTCGGCGCGCAGAGCCAGGTGATACAGCCAGCTGGGTGATCGCCAGGCACTGCGCTGCGCCCAGGGTGCATCCATCACCGCCGCAAAAGCAGGATCCTCCAGAAAGCGGAGCAGCCAGCGCTGCAGGAGCTGCAGATCCGGCTCCTGATCAAAGCGCTCGGGATCAGCCAGGCGGAACTGCCGCACAAACGGAAGCAAAGCCCAATCCGCCAAAGCGGGACGATCCCCCAGCAGCCAGCCGCCGGGCTCCAGGCGTGCGCTCCACTCCCTCAGGATGGCGAGGGCCGCGAGTCGATGCTCCGCCGATGTCTCCCCTGGGTAGCGATCGGGGTACTTGAAGCGATCCAGGTGGTGCTTGAACGGGCCGTCGTTCTGCGCCAGCAGGGTCTCAATCAACCCGTTTTCAGCGCTACTCCAGCCCGTGAGCCAACCCTGGGGATCGGCCTGATCCAGCGCCCAGCGAATGATCGCCAGGCTCTCCTCCAGCACGGCCCCGTCGGGCAACACCAACACCGGCACAGTGCCTTTGGCGGAGGCGGCCAGCAACTCGGGTGGCTTGGCCTTCAAGACCACCTCCCGCAACGCGAAGTCGCGCCCCGGCTGCAAGCCCGCCGCGGCCAAGGCCAATCTGGCCCGCATCGCATACGGGCAGCGGCGAAAGCTATAGAGGCAAGGCAACGCGGCAGTCATGGCGAGCGATCGAGCTCAGCCCCCTGCAGGCGCTGCCGCGAGGCGAGCTCCGATGTGCTGCTCGCCCCGCTCACGGGCCAGCCGCATCTGGTGCTGTCGCTCGGCGAAGCGCTCGCGGTCGGCGTCGCTGAAGCGATCCAGGCAATGCAAACAACTCACCCCCTCGCGGTACGAGGGGAGCTCGCGATCGGCAGGCGAGAGCGGCAGGCCGCAGGCATGGCAGAGGCTGTAGCGGCCGGGCTCGAGCTGATGGTTCACGCTCACGCGCTGATCAAACACAAAGCATTCGCCCTGCCAGCTGCTGACCTGCTCGGGCATCTCCTCGAGATAGCGCAGGATGCCCCCCTGCAAGTGATGCACGTTCT
>VGPP01000027.1 GCA_016882585.1 Cyanobacteria bacterium M_surface_7_m2_037 | reverse complement strand
ATCACGGCAACAGATCCGCCAACGGCTGATCCAGGCCGCAGCGCTGGCACCAGCTGGCCACGGTGTTCACCAGGAGCAAGGTCACCGTCATCGGGCCCACGCCGCCGGGCACTGGGCTGATGGCGCTGGCGATCGGCTCTACCTCTTCAAAGCGCACATCCCCGCACAGACGCGGCTTGGCTCCGGCCTCACCTTCAAGGCGGTGGATGCCCACATCCACCACCACCGCACCGGGCTTCACGTGTTCAGCGCCGATCATGCGCGGCTTGCCGGCCGCCACCACCAGCACATCCGCCTGGCGGGTGAGCTCCGCCAGATCTTTGGTGCGGGAGTGGCCGATGCTCACGGTGGCGTTGGCCGCCTGCAGCATCAGCGCCATCGGCTGGCCCACCAGGATGCTGCGGCCCACCACCACGGCCCGCTTGCCGGAAAGCTCCACACCGGCAGCCGCCAGCAGCGCCATCACCCCGGCGGGGGTACAGCTGCGGGGGCCAGGCTCTCCTTTGAGCAGCCGCCCAAGGTTGAGGGTATGGAGACCATCGGCATCCTTTTCGGGATCGATCGCCGCCAGCAGCGGCCGCTCATCCAGCCCCGCCGGCAGGGGGAGCTGCAGCAGGATGCCGTTGACGGCGGGATCGGCATTGAGGCGCTGGATGGTGCTCAGCACCTCAGCGGCTGGAGTGTCTGCCGGCAGGTGGGCGCCCAAGTTGGTGATGCCGATGCGGCTGCAGGCTTTCTCCTTATTGGCCACATACACGCCACTGGCAGGGTCATCGCCCACCCGCAGCACCGCCAGGCCCGGCGGCCGCCCGGCGCGCTCAAGCCGGTCGGCCACCACGGCCTGCAACCGCTCTTCGATCGTTGCCGCCAGCTGGCGGCCATCCAGACGCGTGGCCATGACCCGTGGGCACCTGTCACTGCCATCAGCATGCAACGGCATCGCTAGCGTGGACACTTCAACGCCTCTTCAGTGAGCGGCACGGGTCCCGGCCATCGCCCCTGGCGAACCCTGATGCGGCTCAGGCGCGGGCTGTTGCGCCTCGAGCTGCCGCGCCAGGCCCTCACGCCCTGGCGCCGGCGCGATGGGCTGGCAGTGCTGGTGATGGCGCTGCTGGTGGCCCTGCTCTCCAGCTGGCCGTGGCTGGTGGAGCCCAGCCTCAGGCCCGGCGTGCCCGCCCCCTTCACCATGCGCGCCCCCAAGGCCGCCACGGTGGTGGATTCCGATGCGCTGGAGCAACGGCGCTCGCAGCTCGGGCCACGCACCCACGTGCAGGTGGTGGATCCGCGCATCAACCGTGAACTGGAGCAGCGGCTGGAGCGGCAACTGCAGGCGATCCAGCGCCTGGCCAGCACCAACCAGGAGCAGGTGTCGCCCCTCGATCTCAGCCCCGAGGAGCGCGACTGGCTGGCAGGTCAATCGCCGGCGGTGCTGAAGGCCTGGGAAGAGGATCTGCGCCAGGCCCAGCGGCGGATGTTGCAGCAGGGCCTGGTGAGCAGCGTTGCGCACCGCCAGTTGGAGCAAGCCGCCCAGCTGCAACTGGAGACTCTCACCGAACCCGGGCGGAGCCTGGGCAGCCGCGTTGTGGCGAGCTCGCTGCAGGGCCGCAGCAACCTGCGCATCGATGCCACCCTCAGCCAGCGGCTGATCGAAGACCTGCTCACCCAACAGGGCATCCCCACGATCAAGGTGCGCGCGGGCGAGCTGATCACGCGCCAGGGCGAACCGATCAGCAATCAGTCGTATGCGGTGCTCGATTACTTCGGGCTGGTAAACCGCCGCCCCCTGATCGGCGCCTGGCTGCTGCATGCCTGCGAAGCCCTGGCCGCCTGCGGTGTGCTGGTGCTGGTGCTGCGCCAGAACCGCGCCAGCCTGGAGCCGCGCCAGGCGCTGCTGGCCCTGGGGCTGCTGCTGATCGTGCAGGGCTTCAAGCTCTGGCTCGGGTCTGCCGCGAGCCCGCTGGCGCTGCTGGTGCCAGCCACCCTGCTGCTGGCCCAGGGGCTTGGCACCACAGCCGGCCTGGCCTGGGTGGCGATGGCCTCGCTGCTCTGGCCGCTGCCCCTGGCCCCCTTCAACGACCAGCGCATCCTGGTGGCGGCCGGCGTGGCTGCCGCCACAGCGGTGCTGGCCGGGCGCCAGCGCAGCCGCGCCCAGCTGCTGCAACTGGCTCTGTTAATCCCTGTGGGTGCACTGGTGGCCGAATGGCTGCTGCTGCAGCTGGCGGTGGCCAGCGGCGAGGGGGATGGGCGGCTGCCGGTGGGAGCTGATCTTCCCGGAGAAGCGGTGCTGCTGGGTGGACTGCTGCTGGGGGTACTGCTGATCAGCCCCTTGGTGGAGAGCTTCTTTGACCTGCTCACCCGGGCACGGCTGCTGGAGTTGGCGGATCTGGAGCGGCCGCTGCTGCGCCGGTTGTCGTGCGAGGCCCCCGGCACCTTTGAGCACACCTTGATGATCTGCGGCCTGGCGGAAGAGGGGGGCCGGGCCATCCAGGCCGACACCGATCTGATCCGCACCGGCGCGCTGTATCACGACGTGGGCAAACTGCACGGCCCGCAATGGTTCATCGAAAACCAGATGGGCACCGACAACCCCCACGACAAGCTCGATGACCCGCAACTGAGCGCCGGCATCCTCCAGGCCCACGTGGATGAAGGGCTCAAGCTCGCCCGCCGCTACCGCCTGCCCCGCCCCCTGGCCGACTTCATCCCCGAGCATCAGGGCACGCTGAAGATGGGCTACTTCCTGCACGAAGCCCGCCGCCGCGATCCCAACATCCGCGAAGCCGATTTCCGCTACCGCGGCCCCATCCCCCGCAGCCGCGAAACGGCCGTGCTGATGCTGGCCGATGGCTGTGAAGCCGCCCTGCGTTCCCTCCCGCCCGACACGAGCGAGCAGGAAGCCCGCGCCATGGTGCGGCGCATCGTGGAAGCCCGCTGGCGCGATGGCCAGTTGCTCGACAGCGGCCTGAGCCTGGCCGAACTGGAGCTGCTGGTGCGGGCCTTCGTGCGGGTGTGGCGCCGGATGCGCCATCGTCGGATTCCGTATCCGATCCCAGCCCGCAAGGGTTACAGCGCCTGAACGGCTGGGAAGCAACCACGCTGATGCAAGCAAACCACCCCAGCAGCAGCTGGCAGCAGGCCTGGTATCCCGTGGCCTTCCTGCGGGATCTCGATCCCACGCGGCCCACACCGTTCACCCTGATGGGGAACGATCTGGTGCTCTGGTTTGAGCGCAGCAGCGGGCAATGGCGGGCTCTGGCGGATGCGTGCCCGCACCGGTTGGTGCCCCTCTCCGATGGCCGCCTCAACGCCGCTGGTGAGCTCGAGTGCCCGTATCACGGCTGGACCTTCAACGGCGAGGGGCGCTGCACAGCCATTCCTCAGGCTGCAGACGGCAGCAGCATTGGCTCCCGCAGCAACTGCCGCCATTACGCCACCGCCACCGGCCAGGGGCTGCTGTTTGTGTTCAGCGGTGATCCCGCGGAAGCCCCAGCCCAGCCCCTGCCGCTGGTGCCCTTGATCGAAGAGCCCGGCTGGGTGGTGCAGGACACCTTCCGCGACCTGCCGATGGATGCGCTCACCCTGCTGGAGAACGTGCTGGATGTGAGCCATGTGCCCTTCACCCATCACGCCACGGTGGGCCGCCGCGAAAACGCCGGGCCGGTGGAGCTGGAGCTCACCAGCTTTGGCCCGGAGGGCTTCACGGGCCTCTGGCAGGAGGGTCCGCGGCGAGGAAAGCTCGGCAGCCAGTTCACCACCTACGCGGCCCCATCGCTGATGTGGCACGACCTCACGGCCACAGGCTTCGCCCGCATCCTCACCGTGGTGTACGCCACCCCGATCCGCCGGGGTGAATGCCGCCTGTTCGCCCGTTTCCCCTTTCAGTTCAACTCCCCCTGGCCGGCGCGGCTGCTGGGATTGCGGCCCCAATGGCTGCAGCATCTGGGCAACCACGTGGTGCTGGAAGACGACCAGCTCTTCCTGCACTGGCAGGAGCGGGTGCTGGAAGAGCGCGGCGGCAGCCATGAGGCAATCCGCAGCTTTCATCTCCCCACCAGCGCCGATCTCTACATCCGCGCCCTGCACGACTGGGTGAACCGCTACGGCGGCGAGCCATTCCCTGGCGAACGCCTACCGCCCCGCCAGACGCGGCGCGAGCTGATGGAGCGCTACGAGGCCCACACCCGCCACTGCCGCAGCTGCTCCGGCGCCGACCGACGCCTGCGGCAACTGCAGCCGCTGAGCTGGGCCGCAGCTGCCATCGCCGCCGTGGCCAGCGCCTGGCTCGGGCCTGGGCTCTGGGGTGCGGTTGCGCTGCTGGTGGCTGCGGGCTTTGCCGCCGCCGGGCTGCGCATGGGGAGCTGGCTGCAGCTGCTGCGTTATGGCAGCGGCCTGCCGCCCCGCAACCGCTGATCCGCCTGGCGCTCGCCCCACCAGGCGCGCCACTTGCGATCCAGGATCAAACCGGCCGCCACCAGCGTGATGGCATTGGCCACGATCAAGGGCCCATCGCCCGTGAGCAGGCCATACACGCCCCAAAGAGCGATGCCTGCGGTGAACAGGGCGTACATGCGCAGGGAGATGCCGCGGGTATCACCGGTGCGCAGGGTTTTGATCGCCTGCGGAATGAAGCTGAGCGTGGTGAGGCTGGCAGCCACGTAGCCCAGGGCGGCGATGGCGGGTGGATGGGCGCTCATGGGCTGGGGAGCTCAAAGGGTGTGGGAGCCATGAACTGCAGGGGCTGGCCGCTATTGGGGTGCGTGAAGCCAAGGCCAGCGGCATGCAGATGCAGCCTCTGGATCGGTGCTGCCAGCGAAGCACTGGCATCGGGCCCGTACAACGGGTCGCCCACGATTGGATGGCCGATGGCCTGCAAATGCACCCGCAGCTGATGGGAGCGGCCCGTGAGCGGCTCGAGCTCCAGCCGGCTGCAACCGCTGCTGCGGCCCATCAACCGCCAGCGGGTGGCGCAGGCTTTGCCGGCCCGATCCACCCCGTAGAGGGGCGGGCGGTGCTGACGCTTCGCGATCGGCAGCTCAATTAATCCATCGGAGTTTTCGGGCACCCCACACACATCAGCCACGTAGCGCTTCTGCACCCGGCGTTCCGCAAAGAGGCAGCTGAGGGCGCGATGCAGCTCTGAAGTGAGCGCCACCAGGATCAAGCCGGAGGTATCACGATCGAGGCGATGCACCAGCTGGCCTGAGGGCCACTGGCCTTGCACACGGCTGATCAGGGAATCGGCCAACTCCGGCCCCAACCCCGGCTGACAGAGCAAGCCGTGGGGCTTGTTGAGCACCAGCAGATCGTGGCTGTGGTGCACGATCCAGGCCGGATCCAGCCCATGGGTGATCACCGGCAGCGCTGCATTGGCCGTTGCGACCTGATGACGCCACACTGACAGCACCCGCCCCGGCCCGATGGCTCTGGATCGCTTCAAGCAGGCCCTGGCCGCGCTGCTGGATCAGGCCCCCAGCGATCCACTCGAGCGCGACGAATACTTCGAGCTCCACACCCTGCCCACCGGCGGCGGCAGCGGTTTTGAGGTGGTGATCTGCGACGAGGAGAACGAGATCTTTGCCGTGATCTACACCGATCGCCTGTTCGAGGAAGGCGAGGGCGGCCAGGAGGAGGTGGAAGCCATGGTGCCCGCGTTTCTGGAGCAAGCCTTCGGGCTCCAGGCCGAGGACTGGGAAGCCACCGAACCCTTTGATCTGGGCTGGCGCAGCCGCGAATACCTCTGGTTCATGGAGTTCCGCGTGCCGGGGCTCACACCCACCTGCAGCTTCGACTAGCGCTCCAGCTGCAGCACCTGCAGCTCCTGGCGCGGGCGGCTGATCAGCAGCAGCGCTCCAGGCCCCTCCGGCCAGGGCAAACCGGTGGCGCGGCGCAGGGCTCCGCGCTCGAGCAAGGCCATGCCGCAGGTTTCCACCAGCACCACCGGCAGCGTGCTGTCGCTGCCGCGCATGGCTTGCAGGTCGAGCGCCTGCTGCGCAGCCCGGGTGCTGCGCTCCAGCCCCAGCCGCTCCACCAGCTCGCCCCACAGGTGGTTCACAGGTGTGCAAGCCGACAAGTCCAGATCGCGCTCATCCATCACCACCCCTGCCGCAGCCCTCCAGCTTGCCCTCTCAATCGCGATGCACCTGCACAAAGTGGGGCGCAAACAGCAGCACCCGCTCCCCAAGGCGCTCCTGCTGGGCGTCTAGAGCAAACGCACCCCCAGCCATGAAATCAGCCGCCCGTTGCATCTGATCCTCCGGCAGGCTGGAGAGATTGAGCAGCACCGTGGCGTGGTCCCGCAGGGCCATCACCGCCTCCTGCACCCCCTCCAGGCTCGTGGGCTGCATCAGCACCACCTCCGCTCCCCACACCTGCGGGTTCAGGGCATCACTGGGGAAGAAGGGATCCATCCCCGCAGCGTGGCGGCTCTACTACACAAGCGCCAGGGGCACCGGGCCACTCAGGGCTGATCGGGCGCGAAACGCTCAAGCATGTCTTGCGTTGGATGGATGGTTTCGAGCTCGTCTTCGTTGTCGAGGAAGGCATCGAAGGAGCGGTAGCGGCGGATGCTGGGGGGCGTTTGGTTGGCATCGGCAAACACCTGCTGCCAGCTCAGCTCCTTGGGCTTGATCTCCTGAAAATTGAGCAGCGCCTCCTCGAGATCGCCGGCATCACCCACACCTTCGCCCTGCCAGATCAGTTCATAGAAGGTCATCAGGATGGGCGGGCTTCACACCAACCGAGCATGACGCAGCTGTGAGGTAACAACGCATCACAGCCACCAGACAGCCCAAGCACCCTCCCTACCGTTCGTGCAGCGCAACGGCTTTGCACATGAGCATCGGCGAAGTGTTTCTGGAGAGCCTCTCCACCGGCGTGATCACCAACGAAGAAATCGCCTGGGTCACCAGCATGCAGGCCCAGTTCGATCGGGCCGAAGCAGCGGTGGCACTCAAGCTGGGCCGCCTTCTGGATAACGGTGCCATCCAGATCGGTTGCCGCCTGCTGCAGGCCTGAAACCCAGCCCGGCTCAGATCAACTCCGGATGCGCAGGATCGCCCTTGAAGGGCCCCTGCACCGCAGAGGTGATCCAGCCGCCGTAAAAGCCACCGGGCTGCGGCTGCACGGGTTCACCATCCACCCAGCAGCCATCCATCAAGCCTGGATAGAGCGCATACCAACCCGCCAGCGGCGCAAAAGCTGCCGTGGGATTGGCGTAGCTCCACACGGCCCGCTCCAGGCGTCGATCGCCCACCACCACGGTGAAGTAGCTGGCCACCCCTTTCCATTCGCAGAAACTGCGGCCAGCTGCAGGCTCCAGCAGCTCAAGCTGCATCGCCTCAGGGGGCAGGTAGTAGGTGGGTGGGTGAAAGGTTTCCAGCACCCGCAAGCTGCGGCGGGTCTGAGCCAGCAGAGCCCCCAGGGCGCGCACTTCAATCAGCTGCTCACTGGCCACAAGAGCTGGGGGGCGCGGATAGTCCGCCACCCGTTCGGGTATCAGGGTCATGGGATCAACCAGGAATGAAGCTGCGCAGGCGGCGCGCCTCCTCCCCAGCCCGGCGCTGCAGCTCTGCATCACTGAGGTGCTCCTCTTCCCGCAGCTGCGCCTCGATCACGTCGTGCTCGCTCAGGGCGAAGCCTTCAGCCTGGGCGATCTGCAGCAGCTCCTCCAGATCCAACGGCTGCTGCAAACGCTCCGCCAGATGGGGCTGCTCGCGGGCGTGAGCGAGGAAGGCATCGAGCTGTTCGAGCGACACAGACAGGTGTGAACTGACACCGGTCTAGCCAAAAGCCTCGCCAAGGGAGGCGGCGCGTTCCAAACTTGATGCATCCGCAGCCGCTCCATGAGCACCAGCGCCCGCTCCAGCAGCCCGCAAGCCCCCTTGCCCACCTGGATGCGCCGCACCGGTGCCGGCCTCACCGCCCTGGTGGCCGTGCTGTTCGTGGTGCTGCTGCTGCAGGTGCGGCAGCAGGGTGAACGCATCCAAACCCTGCAAGACAAGCTGCAGACCCTGGAGAACGAGAAGGATCTCGATCGCACCAATGCTCTCGAGGAGCAGGTGCGCTCCACTGCGGAACGCCTGCAGAACCTGGAAGGGCTGGAGCAAACCGTGCAGAGCCTGCGGAGCGAACAGGCCAGCCTGCGCGCCCAGCTGCGCAGCCAGGAGCGCGAACCGCAATTCCCCCTCGACAACGGTGTGGATCTCAACGGCCGCACCAGCAAACCCAAGCCGGGCCGGCTGCCCGCCCTGCCGCCGCTGCCCAGCGGCCAGGAATGAAGCCAGCTGCGGCGGCCCGCCGGCTGAAGCAGGTGCAGCAGCCGGTGATTCCGGTGATGGGGGAGCTGATCCGTCAAACCCCCGGCACCCTGTCGCTCGGCCAGGGCATGGTGGGCTGGGGGCCGCCACCCCAGGTGCATCAGGCCGTGGCTGCAGCGCTGCAGCAGGGGGACCCAGGCCTCGATCGCTACGGCCCGGTGGCCGGCTCCGAGGGGCTGCGCGCAGCGCTGGGGTTGTGGCTGCGGCGCGAACAGGGTCTGGATCTGAGCGAGAGCGCGCTGCTGATCACCGCCGGCAGCAACATGGCGTTCAACGCCGTGGTGCAGGTGCTCTGCGACCCCGGCGATGAGCTGATCCTGCCGGTTCCCTACTACTTCAATCACGAGATGGCGATCCGCTTAGCGGGCGGCACGCCTGTGGCGGTGGAGGCCGGCGTGGTGCCGGATCCGGAGCGGCTGGCGGCAGCGATCACACCGCGCACCCGCGCCATCGTGACCATCTCCCCCAACAACCCCAGTGGCGCCGTCTTTCCGCCAGATGTGCTGGCGGCGATCAATCGCCTCTGCTCCGAGCGTGGACTGCTGCACATCAGCGATGAGGCCTACGCGCTGTTCAGCTACGGCGGCGAATCGGTGTGGAGTCCGGGCAGCGGCGCAGGCAGCGGTAGCCACACGATCACCCTGGGCTCGCTCTCCAAAAGCCACGGCATGGCGGGCTGGCGCATTGGCTGGGCGGTGGTGCCGCAGAACCTGATGGCTGATCTAGCCAAGGTGCAGGACACGATCCTGATTCACCCACCCCAACTCAACCAGCAGGCCGCCCTCGGAGCCCTCGCCGCCGGCGCGGATTGGTGCCGCGGGCAGATTCAGGGCCTTGCCGCCCGCCGCCAACAGGTGCTGGACGCCCTCAGCAAGCCGGCGGTTCCCTGGCGCCTGCTAACCCAGCCGGATGGCGCGTTTTATGCCCTGCTGCAGCTCGAGAGCAGGCTCAGCAGCGATCAGGCGATGGAGCAGCTGATCCGCCAGCACCGCGTGGCGTTGGTGAGCGGCAGCAGCTTCGGGCTGAGCGGCTGCTGCCTGCGGCTCAGCTACGGAATGCTCGATGCCGAAGCGCTCAGCGAGGCCCTGGATCGCCTGGTGGCTGGCCTGTGGAACCTGAGCCGAGGCTGAGCTGAGGGTGTTGTCTGCCGGGCCGGGCCGCAGCAGGCGGGAGGCGGGGTGGTGGTGCTCGTTGCTGTCCATAGCCGGATATCCATGGATATCCGGCTATGGACAGCTGCCAGGGGCAGGACTGGGAACCCTGCGCGCTCCAGACTGGTCTCAGCCGAAGCCGCCCGGCTTCTCCCGCCCCAGCGACAACGACACGTTGCCGTAAGCGGGGCGGACCTGAGAAGGCGGAGCGGCGCTGGCTGGCTGGGGCACAGCCACCACGTTGAACGCCAGCGACCAGCGCTCGCCTTCTCCGCGGAAGGGCGCCACTGAGTGAGGCTGCCAGGCCGGGAACACGTAAAACTCACCGGGCACCGGCAGCACGTATTTGGCCATGCCGGTGCGGAAGCTCTGGATGTGCCACTCCTCCGGGCCGTGGAAACACAGCTGGCCATCGAAGCTGTCGTTCACGATCTGGGGCGGCACCTGCAGGAACAGCACCCCCGAAAAGCTGCCGCCGTGGGTGTGGGTGGGGTTGTAGTCGCCGGCGCGCTGCACGTTCAGCCACACATCGATCATCTGCAGCCGGTAGCGGCCCGGCGTCCAGGGGCCGCGGCCATTGGGCGGCTGCTGATCGATCACGTGGCGAATCCAGCGCTCACAGGCAGGGATCAACACCGAAGCGCAGAGCTCGGCTACCGCCGGGTACTGCGGCCCGAGCTCCCGCTGCAGCGCCAGCTGGCCCGCCAGCTTGGCGGAGGCATCCGGGGTGGAGCCGGGATCGGCGAGCACCTGACGGGCCAGTTGCTGCAGACCCTCGAGCAGGCGGGGCTCCAGGGTTCCCTTCAGCAGGTAGCGGGGAAACAGGCTGAGCACCTCCATGCTGGTGGAGGCATCGGCGTTGCTGGGCTGGGCCATGCGCGTGGAGCGGGCGGTGGCGGCAGCCTCAGCCTTTCACGGCATCGCCGCTGGCGCTGGGCAGGATGTAGCGCTGCAGGCCGATGAACAAGGCGAGCACCGGCAGGATCGACACCACAGCACCCGCCGCCACCAGGCGCCAGTCGAGCGAGAAGCTGCTGGCCAGTTGCTGCAGACCGAGCGGCAGGGTGTAGAGATTCGGGTCGTCGAGGATCACCAGCGGCCAGAGGAAATCACTCCAGGTGCCGATGAACACGAACATCGCCAGGGTGATCAGATCGGCGCGGGCGGCGGGGATCATCACGTTCCACCATTCCCCCAGCGGCGTGCAGCCATCAATGCGGGCCGCTTCCTCCAGTTCCACCGGAACGCCGGCAAAGCTCTGGCGCAGCAGAAAGATGCCGAAGGCGGTGGCCGCCTGGGGAATGATCAGCGCCCAGAGCGTGTTGCGCAGCCCCAACTGCACCATCAGCAGATAGAGCGGGATCATCACCACCTGGAAGGGGATCAGGATCGTGGCCACCACCAGGGCCAGCACCAGCCCCCGCCCCGCGAAGCGCATGCGGGCCAGCGGATACGCCGCCAGCGAGCAAAAGAGCAGATTCGCCAGCACCGCCAGGCCGCTCACGATGGCGCTGTTGCGGATGTAGCCCAGCATTGGGTTGTCGGCGAACAACCGCTGGTAGGCCTCCAGGCTGGGTTGGCTCGGCAGCAGCGATGGCGGGGTGGTGAAGATGTTCTCGGCGGGGCCCTTGAGCGAGGTGCTCACCAGCCAGAACAGCGGCACCAGCATCGCCACAGCGATCAGCAGCAGCACAGCCAGCTGCACACCGCTGGCGAGCAGCGTGCGGGGCCTCCCGCTGCTCAAACCACCACCGCGAGGAGCCATCAGAGGCGCGGCCGCTCCGCCGGAGAGAGATCACCCACCGGCAAGGGAGCCTTCTGGGGGTGCAACGGCGAGCGTTGGGTGCCGGCCACCAGGCGGTTCAGCGCATTCACGAAGGCTTGGCCCGCTGCCACCACAATGTCGGTGTCGGCGGCGTGGCCGGAATAGAGCACCCCATCGGCGCGCAGGCGGATCGTGACCTCCCCCATGGCATCGATGCCCTCGGTGACGGATTTCACCGAGAACTCCACCAGTTCGTTGGGCACCCGCGCCAGCTGATTGAGGGCCTGGCACACGGCATCCACAGGACCGGTGCCGATCGCCGCTTCAGTGAGCTCAGCGCCATCGCTGTTCACCAGGGTGACGGTGGCGGTGGGCTGCAGGTTGGTGCCGGTGCTCACCTGCACCAGCTTGAGGCTGTAGCGGGCTTCATCCTGCTGCTGCACCTGTTCACTCACGATCGCCTCGAGATCGCGATCGGAGATCTCGCGCTTGCGATCCGCCAGCTCCTTGAAGCGGGCGAAGGCGTCATCGAGGTCGTCGCGCTCGAGGCTGTAGCCAAGCTCCTCGAGGCGGGCGCGGAAGGCGCTGCGGCCGCTCAGCTTGCCCAGAGAAATGCGGTTGTCGGCCAACCCGATGGTGCGCGCATCGATGATTTCGTAGGTGA
Source organism: Cyanobacteria bacterium M_surface_7_m2_037 (assembly GCA_016882585.1). Lineage (GTDB taxonomy): Bacteria > Cyanobacteriota > Cyanobacteriia > PCC-6307 > Cyanobiaceae > Vulcanococcus. Next base: position 3,781 of record VGPP01000027.1, on the reverse strand, counting down.
GGCGGTTCTTGAGCACGCCGTCCTGGTGAATGCCGCTTTCATGGGCGAAGGCGTTGGCGCCCACGATCGCCTTGTTGGGCTGCACCGCCATGCCGGTGAGATTGCTCACCAGGCGCGAGGTTTTGTAGATCTCTTCAGTGCGCACCCCGGTGAGCGGTTCGGTGCTGTCAGCCGGCCGCCCCAGGAAGGGGTTGTAGTAGCTGCGGCGCACGTGCAACGCCATCACCAGCTCTTCGAGCGAGGCGTTGCCGGCCCGCTCGCCGATGCCATTGATCGTGCACTCGAGCTGGCGGGCGCCGTTTTTCACCGCCTCGAGGAAGTTGGCTACGGCCAGGCCCAGATCGTTGTGGCCGTGCACCGAAATCACCGCCTGATCGATGTTGGGCACGTGGCGGTTGATGCCATCGATCAGGGCGCCGAACTCAGCAGGCGTGGCGTAGCCCACCGTGTCGGGGATGTTGATGGTGGTGGCGCCAGCAGCGATCGCCGCCTCGATCACCTGATACATGAACTCCGGATCGGAGCGACCGGCGTCCTCGCAGGAGAACTCCACGTCGTCGACGAGGGAGCGGGCATAGGCCACCATCTCGCCGGCGATCTGCAGCACCTCGGCGCGGCTCTTGCGCAGCTTGTGCTCGAGGTGGATGTCGCTGGTGGCGATGAAGGTGTGGATGCGGCGATTGGCGGCGGGCGCCACGGCATCCGCGCAGGCCTTGATGTCGCCTTTGGCGGCTCGGGCCAAACCGCAGATCACCGGTCCATCGGGCGTGCCCACGGTGGAGGCGATGCGCTGGACGGCGTTGAAATCGCCGGGGCTGGCAAAGGGGAAGCCGGCCTCAATGATGTCGACGCCAAGGCGGGCCAGCTGCTGCGCGATCGCCAGCTTCTCCTCGAGATTGAGGCTGGCGCCAGGGGACTGCTCCCCATCACGCAGGGTGGTATCGAAGATCAATACCCGGCCGGGGTCGCGAGCCATGGCGGCTACAAGTCGGAATGGTTATGAGTTAGCCCCATCCTAGGGGTGTGACCTCAGCTGCGACCAGCGCTGGCGAGCAGTGCCTCGTTTTTCTCCAGCTGCGGCCTCAGCTCGGCCAGATCCACGAACCGATCGGCCGCATTGCGCAATTCACGGGGCACCATGCCGTCGGTGCTGATCAGCACCACCTTCACCCCCTTGATCCGCAACACCTCCACCAAGCGCTCCAGATCGCGGCTGCCGCTGAGCAGCCACACCTCATCAATGCGGTGGGCCACGGCCAACAGATCAATGGCGATCTCCACATCAAGGTTGGCGCGGCCGAACTGGCGCTGATCCGCGTCACCACCAAATTCCCGCAGGGGTTTGGCCCGCACCGTGAACCCCAGGCTGGTGAGCGCATCGCGGAAGGGGCGCTGATCGGTGGGGTCCTTGAGGCCCGTGTACCAGAACGCCGAACCGATCTCCACACCCGGGGTGGCGCTGGCGTGAGCCAGCAGCCGGCGGGGGTCGAAGAACCAGCCCAGCTTCTGCTGCACGTAAAACATGCTGTGGCCGTCGACCGCCAGAGCCAGCTGCATCGCTGCCGAATCACTGGTGCGAGCCTAAAAGCAGCACGTAAAGTCGCCCTACTCTGAGCTGGGATCTTGGCCACCGGCGCACTGGCCACGGAGACCACCACCCACGGCGACCTCGCCCTGGTGCTGCACGCGCATTTGCCTTACGTGCACTCCAGCGAGCCCGGTTCGCTGGAAGAAGACTGGTATTTCCAGGCGCTGCTGGAGTGCTACCTGCCCCTGCTGGATGTGTTGGAGGCGGCCGCCGCCGATCCCAACCAGCGGCCGCGGCTGAGCATGGGGCTCTCGCCCACGCTGCTGTCGCTGCTCAGCAGCCGTGACCTGAGCGAACGCTTCGGGCCCTGGCTGGCGGTGCGGCAGGAGCTGCTGCTGCAGGCGCCCGCCGGCTTCGAAGCGGCTGCCGCCGATCTGGCCCAACAACTGAGCGGTGCCGCAGCGGCCTGGCAGCGCTGCGGCGGCAACCTCTTGCCCCGCTTCCAGCGGCTGCAGCAGGCCGGTGTGTTGGATCTGCTCACCTGCGCCGCCACCCACGGCTACCTGCCGCTGCTGCGGGATTGTCCCGAAGCAGTGCGGGCCCAGCTGCTCACCGCCGTGCGCGAGCACCAGCGGCTGCTGGGGGTGCGCCCGCAAGGCATCTGGCTACCGGAATGCGCCTATTACGAAGGGCTGGATCGCCTGCTGGTGAGCTGCGGGCTGCGCTACGCGATCCTCGATGCCCATGGCCTTCTGCATGGCCAGCCGAGGCCCCGCTACGGGGTGTACGCCCCCATCTGCACGCCGGCGGGCATGGCCTTCTTCGGCCGCGACAGCGAATCCACCCTGCCGGTGTGGAGCGCCCGCGACGGCTATCCCGGCCAGGCCAGCTACCGCGAATTCCACCGCGATCTGGGCTGGGATCTGCCCGAGGGCGAATTGGAGCAGCGCGGCATCAACTGCCGCCGGCCCCTGGGCCTGAAGCTGCATCGGGTGAGCAGCCGCGACTGCGGCCTCGATGGCAAGCAGCCCTATGAGCCAGCCGCCGCCCAGGCCAATGTGCGCCGCGATGCCGCCCACTACCTGCAGGGCCGCGCCCAGCACCTCCAACACCTGCAGGGCGCCATGGAGCGCGCGCCGCTGCTGGTGGCGCCGTTTGATGCGGAGCTGTTCGGCCACTGGTGGTTTGAAGGGCCGCGCTTCCTGGCGGAGCTGTTCCGCCAGGCCCCCGCCAGCGGCGTGGGGCTCGCCACGCTGCGCGACACCCTCAGCCGCGGCGCCAGCCTGCAGCTCTGCCAGCCCTCCCCCTCCAGCTGGGGCCAGGGGGGCTACCACAACTACTGGCTCAACGACAGCAACGCCTGGGTGATTCCGGAATGGCACCGCGCCTCGCGGGCGATGGTGCAACGGGTGAGCCGCGGCGTTGGCAGCGAACAGGCCCGGGAGCTGCTCAATCAGGCCGGCCGCGAACTGCTGCTGGCGCAGAGCTCCGATTGGAGCTTCATCCTGCGGGCCGGCACCACCACCGAACTGGCCCGCGAACGGATCGAACGCCATCTGGGCCGTTTCTGGCAGCTGCTGGGTGCCATTGATGGCGAGGTGGAGCTGCCCGAAGGCTGGCTTGAAGCGGTGCGCGGCGAAGACGCGCTGTTTCCGCTGATCAACGCCGCAGACTGGGCCCAGATCCCGGCTGTTGCACCCTGACCACCACCGCCGCACTCGCGCCGCAGCAGCAATGGGAGCTGCTGGATCAGGCGCTGCCCGCTGAGCAGCACTTCGAAGCGAGCCTGCAGCAGCGCCAGCTCAGCGCGCCACGCCGCAGCGCCCTGCGGGTGCTGCAGCTGAACCTGGGCAAGCTCTGCAACATGCGCTGCAGCCACTGCCATGTGGATGCGGGCCCCCATCAGGGCCACACCCTCATGCCCGACGCCGTGGTGGAACAGTGCATCGCGGCGATGGCGCGGCTGCAGCCAGCGGTGGTGGATCTCACCGGCGGTGCACCGGAGCTGCACCCGCGCTTCAAGGAACTGGTGCTGGCGGCCCGGGCTCAGGGCTGCCATGTGATCGATCGCTGCAACCTCACGGTGTTGCTGCTGCCGGCGCTGCGGGATCTGGCGGCCTTCCTGGCGGAGCAGCAGGTGGAAATCGTGGCGAGCTTGCCGCAGCCCGAAGCCGAGAGCACCGATGCCCAGCGGGGCGATGGCACCTGGGAGGCCTCGATCGAGGCGCTGCGGCGGCTCAATCAGCTGGGCTA
>VGPP01000026.1 GCA_016882585.1 Cyanobacteria bacterium M_surface_7_m2_037 | reverse complement strand
AGCGCCACCGCCATCGTGGCGGGGCTGATGGGGGCCAATGCCCTGATCGGCGAACCACTCAGCCGCGAAAAGCTGCTCGAGCTCGCCATCGACATCGAAGGCCATCCCGACAACGTGGTGCCCTCGCTGCTGGGCGGCCTGTGCATGACCGCCAAGGCGGCATCCCACCGCTGGCGCGTGGTGCGCTGCGAGTGGTCGCCGGAGGTGCTGGCCGTGGTGGCCATCCCTTCGATCCGCCTCTCCACCAGCGAGGCGCGCCGGGTGATGCCCAAGGCGATCTCGATCGCGGATGCCGTGACCAACCTCGGCTCGCTCACCCTGCTCTTGCAGGGGCTGCGCACGGGCAACGGTGATCTGATCGCCGATGGCATGCACGACCGCATCCACGAGCCGTACCGCTGGGGTTTGATCCAGGGCGGGCGCCAGGTGCGCGAGGCAGCGCTTGAAGCCGGCGCCTGGGGCTGCGTGATCAGCGGTGCGGGCCCCAGCATCCTGGCCCTGGCCAACCGCGATCACGCCGGAGCGATCCGGCGGGCGATGGTGCGGGCCTGGGAGCGCGAAGGGGTGGCCTCCCGCGCTGAAGTGCTGCAACTGCAGCAAAGCGGCAGCCGCTGGAAGGCCCTCGCCGATCGCAGCAGCAACAACACAGACAGCACCGCAGCCGGCGGCAATTAATCCCGCAAACTTGAGGCCGAACAGCCGGCCTTGAGCCCCTAAGTAGAAATACTCAGCTGTTAGATTCAGCCGTCTCATGGCCTGATCCTGAGATGGGAGCAGCCATCAACGCGATGAGGTCTTCATGGACGCCCTAATGCCCCTATTGGCCGCGTCCTCAGCGCTATCAAGCTCCGCATTCGGCGATACCGCTGCAGCTGAAGGCCTGCTGCCAGGCCCCGGTGGCTTCCCCTGGCTCAGCCTGATCACCCTGCTGCCGATCGCGGTGGCGCCGCTGTTGATGGTGCTGCCCGGCGACGGCACCGACCCCAAGCTGCCCCGCACCATTGCCCTGGTCACCCTGCTGGTGGACCTGGGGCTGATGCTGTTTGTGTTCAGCCAGCACTACGACGGCTCCATCGCCGGGCTGCAGCTGGTGGAACGCTTCGTCTGGGTCCCCGCCATCGGCCTTGAGTGGTCGCTGGCCACCGATGGGCTCTCGGCACCTCTGGTGGTGCTCTCCGGTCTGGTGACGCTGCTCTCGGTGGCCGCCAGCTGGAACATCCAGAAGAAAACGCGCCTCTATTTCGCACTGCTCCTGGTGCAGGCCTCGGCCCAGGCGATGGTGTTTCTCTCCCAAGACTTCCTGCTCTTCTTCCTGGCCTGGGAACTGGAGCTGGTGCCGGTGTACCTGCTGATCGCCATCTGGGGCGGCCAACAGCGCCAATACGCCGCTACCAAATTCATCCTCTACACGGCCACCGCTTCGCTGCTGATCCTGGTGAGCGGCCTGGCCCTGGCCCTTAACGGACCCTTCACCCTCAACCTGAGCGAGCTGATCGCCCGCTCCCCCGGCGGCACCTTCGGCCTGCTCTGCTACCTGGGCTTCCTGGTGGGCTTCGGCGTGAAGCTGCCGATGTTCCCGCTGCACACCTGGCTGCCGGATGCCCACGGTGAGGCCAATGCCCCGGTGTCGATGTTGCTGGCAGGGGTGCTGCTGAAGATGGGCGGCTATGCCCTGCTGCGCTTCAACGTGCAGATGCTGCCGGAAGCCCACGTCGTGCTCGCCCCGGCGCTGGTGGTGCTGGGCATCGTGAACATCGTGTATGGCGCCCTCAACGCCTTCGCCCAAGACAACGTGAAGCGGCGGATCGCCTGCAGCTCCGTGAGCCACATGGGCTTTGTGCTGCTGGGCATCGGCGCCATCGACAGCCTTGGCATGAGCGGCGCGATGCTGCAGATGATCAGCCACGGCCTGATCGCAGCGGCGATGTTCTTCGTGACGGGGGTGTTCTACGAGCGCACCAAGACCCTCTCGATCCCCAACATGGGCGGCCTGGCCAAGGTGCTGCCGATCACCTTTGCCTTCTTCCTGGCCAGCTCCCTGGCCTCGCTCGCCCTGCCCGGCATGAGCGGCTTCGTGAGTGAGATCACGGTGTTCCTCGGCCTCACCAGCAATGCCGATTTCACCGTGGGCTTCCGCGTGATTGCCGTGGTGCTGGCGGCCATCGGCGTGGTGCTCACCCCGGTGTATCTGCTGAGCCTCTGCCGCCGCGTGTTCTTCGGCCCCAGGATCCCGGCTCTGGCCGTGCTGGGCGACATGAAGCCCCGCGAACTGGTGATCGGCCTCACCCTGCTGGTGCCCACCCTGGTGATCGGCTTCTGGCCGCGGGTGGCCATTGATCTCTACGAGGCCTCCACCACAGCCCTCTCCGACAACCTGACCCAGGTTGCGGTGGTGGCGCTTCGGCTTCCCGCCCTCGGCTGAGCAGCGGCTGGGGCCACGAAGCAGTTGGAATGGGCATCGGCAAACCCGAGCCCATTTCTGGCCCCATGAGCAGCTCCACCGCAGCCCTGCCTGAGATCCTGCGGGGCGAGGGCCTACCCAACTTTGAGGCGATCACGCCGGATGCTGTTTCAGAGCACATCCCTCAGCTGATCCAGGAGCTGGATGCCGAGCTCACAGCGCTTGAGCAGCACCTGGGCACTGCACTCGAGAGCGGCGCACCCCTCGGCTGGAGTGCGGTGATGGATCCGCTGCAGCGGCTGGGCGAGCGCCTGCGCTGGAGCTGGGGCGTGGTGAGCCACCTCAACGGCGTGTGCAACAGCCCGGAACTGCGCGAAGCCCATGCGGCCCAACAGGCAGCTGTGGTGCAGTTCGGCAACCGCGCCGGACAGAGCCAGGTGATCTACAAGGCGCTGGAGCAGCTGCAACAGCATGGCGATGTGCTGGATGCAGCCCAGCAGCGCATCCTTGCGGCGGAGTTGCGGGATATGCAGCTGCGGGGCGTGGGCTTGAGCGGCAACGCGCAAGAGGCCTTCAACAGCGCCAGCCAGGAGCTGGCGGAGCTCTCCACCCGCTTCGGCAATCAGGTGCTTGATGCCACCAATGGCTGGACCCTCAAGCTCACAGAGCGCGAACAGGTGGATGGCCTACCCGCCAGCCTGCTGGATCAGCTGGCCCAAGCCGCCCGCCAGGCCGGAGACAGCGAGGCCACCGCAGAAGCAGGCCCGTGGCTGCTGGGGCTAGATATGCCGCGCTACGCGCCCTTCCTCAAATACAGCCGCCGCCGCGACCTGCGGGAGCAGGTGTACCGGGCCCATGTGAGCCGCGCCTCCGGCCAGGTGGGCAGTGAGCTCAACAACTGGCCCTTGATCGAGCGCATCCTCACGCTGCGGGGCGACCAGGCACGGCGCCTGGGCTATGCCAACTGGGCCGAAGTGAGCCTGGCCGCCAAGATGGCCGACTCCGAAGCCGCCGTGGAAGCCCTGCTGGAGGAGCTGCGGACAGCGGCCTATCCCGTGGCACAGCAGGAGCTCGAGGCCCTGGCCACCTGCGCCCGCCGCCATGGCGCCGCCGAAGCCGATGCTCTGCAGCCCTGGGATGTGAGCTTCTGGGCCGAGAAGCTGCGCCTAGAGAGCTTCGAGCTCGATAGCGAAGCGCTGCGCCCCTACTTCCCCCTGCCCCAGGTGCTGGAGGGGCTGTTTGCCCTATGCAGCCGCCTCTTCGGGATCACGATCGAAGCCGCCGACGGCGAGGCGCCGTTGTGGCACAGCGATGTGCGCTACTTCCGCATCCTGGAGGGCGCCCAGGCGGGATCCGGTGCCGGAACTCCCTTAGCTGCCTTCTACCTGGATCCCTACAGCCGCCCCGGCAGCAAGCGCGGTGGCGCCTGGATGGATGAATGCCTGGTGCGCTCCCGCCGGCCCGATGGCACGGCCGTGCTGCCGGTGGCCTACCTGATCTGCAACCAGAGCCCGCCGGTGGGCGACACCCCCAGCCTGATGACCTTCGAGGAAGTGGAAACCCTCTTCCACGAGTTCGGCCACGGCCTGCAGCACATGCTCACCACGGTGGAGCGTCCCCAGGCGGCGGGGATCAACGGCGTGGAATGGGATGCGGTGGAGCTGCCCAGCCAGTTCATGGAGAACTGGTGCTACGACCGCGCCACCTTGATGGGCATGGCCCACCACTGGCAGAGCGGTGCGGCGCTGCCCGAGGCGGAATACCGCAAGCTGCTGGCGGCGCGCACCTTCATGGGTGGTTCCGCCACCCTGCGCCAGGTGCATTTCGCCCTCGTGGATCTGAAGTTGCACAGCCAGTGGCAGCCCGGCAGCGGCCAGAGCCCCGAAGCGTTGCGCCGCCAGATCGCTGAAAGCACCACCGTGCTGGCACCGATCGATGAAGACGCGTTCCTGTGCTCCTTCGGCCACATCTTCGCCGGCGGCTATGCCGCGGGCTACTACTCCTACAAGTGGGCGGAGGTGCTCAGCGCCGATGCCTTCAGCGCCTTTGAGGAGGTGGGCCTGGAAAACGAGGAGCGCATCCGCGACACCGGCCGCCGCTTCCGCGACACGGTGCTGAGCCTGGGGGGCAGTCTGGATCCCAAGCAGGTGTTCGAAGCGTTCCGTGGCCGCCAACCCAGCAGCGAAGCGCTGATCCGCCACTCCGGCCTGGTAGCTGTTTGAGCTGAATCGGCGCAGGATGGGGAGAGCTTCAGGGCGGTATGGCTCTGCGTGTGTCCAACAGCGATCCCCTCGCCCTGGCCGATCCGTGGAGCTGCCCGGTTCCGCTGATCGGCTTTGAAGCAGCCCTCGAGCGCAGTGTGTTCCGCTCGGGCCTGAGCCGCTCCGACTGGCTCAAGCGCCTGGCCAACGATCTGCACAAACCGCAGCTGCTGCCCCTGCTCTGGCTGCTGCCGCGGCGCTGGACGCTGTCACCAGCGCAACTGCCGCCCAAACTTCAGGCTCTCGGTGGTGTGCTGGAGCGTGGCTTGCTCACCCCGGCCCTGTTGGCGGCCCTGGCCGATGATCTGCCCCATCTGCTGCCGGCACCCAGCCCCGATCAACCCAATGCCCTGAGCCTGTGGAGCAGCAGCCACCGTCCGCCGCTGCCTCGGGATTTTGGATCGCTGCAGCAAGCAGCGTCGGCTGAGGCTGAGGCGCAATCGCATGGCGATACACCCCCCACCGGAGCAGCGCTCACGGGTGGGCTGGTATGGCGCAATGTTGGCCTCAGCTACGAGCAATCCCCGCAGGAGCGGCAACGCAACACCCTGGTGGCCCGGGTGCTGAACCGGTTGGCGGCCAATCGCCTCGGCGAGGATTCCTGGTGCTTTGAAGGCTGCACCACCAGCAGCAGCTGGCTGGCACAGTTGCAAGCCAGCGGTTGGCAGGCCCGGGCGCAACTACGCTGCAGCGTGGCCAGCTTCGGCCTCGGGGCCAGCCTGCCCCAGGAGGGTGGTGGCTGGAGCCAGGTGCCGCTGGCTCTTCCGATTCGCACCGGCCTGCTGGGCGCCGATGGCGACGACGTGCAATCGCTGCTGCCCCACAGCTGCCTGGAGCTGGAGCTGCGCGGCCCAGGCCAGCTGCTGCGCTTGCAGTACTACCAGGGCACTGAAGGGCTCTGCGGCTGGGAAGCCCTCAACGATCTACAGCGCCCGTGGCAAAACGACCGCCACAACGGCACCGTTCACTACCTCGGAGAGCCCTATGCAGGCGAACGGCTCCAGCAGCTGTTTGATCTGTTGGAGGTGATTGCCCTGGTGCACAACCTGGAAGCCAGTGAGCGCCAGCTGCTCCATGGCGGCTATGGCTCCCTGGGCTTCTGCATCGACAGCTCAGCCCTGATCCAACAGGTGATGGAGGGGCGCTGCCAGTTGTTCCCAGTGCTGATGGGCGGGATCTGGCGGGAACGCCTGCTGCGGCGCGTGAGCCAGCTGGGATCAGCCGCTGATCCCTGGCGCGAGCCTTATCGCCAGGCTCTCCTCAACCTCCCTCACGACGGCAGCCTGTACGGCCACTCTGCAGCCAGCGGCCAACAGCGGCTGTTGGCCTGCCAACCGCTCAGTAGCCCGTTTGTTGTGGTGCAGCAGCTGCAACAACAGGTGGCAGCTCGAGAGCAGCCAGAACCGCTTTGATCACAGGAAGGCGAAACGCCTCCGAAAACGGACCGTGGCTGCCGTTGTGATTCATCTCCTCGATCACCATGCGCTGGACTTGGCCTGCAGCCAGAGCCTTGTTCCAGTTGGAGAGGGGCAGCAGCGGTGATCGGCCCGGGTAGGCGATGCGACCAAAGGCAGCAACGGGATCCTTGCTGCCCACGATCGTGGTGATGCCAGCCAGCTGATGCAGCTGCTGATTCCCACTGAACACACCACAAAAACTGATGATGCTCACCGGCGCTCGCGTGATGCGGCGCAGGTAATCACCCACTCCCATGGCCATCTCCGCACCGCCGCTATAGCCGGTGAGCACGATGCGGCTGCCGGTATCCGGGCGGAAGCCAGCCTCAGCCAGCCTGAGGCTGATCTTCAAGGCGAGTTCGTAATTGAGGATGGGGCCATAGCGCCGATCCGAGGAAATGCCCACCTTGATCACATTGTTGGCCTGCACCAACACCGCAGCCAACAACTGCACGAGACCATTGGGATGCTGTTCCTGCAGCGCAAACAGCCGCCGCCAGAACCACTCACTGCCAGCATCTTCCGCCAGAGCCACGGGCATCACCGTGTAGGTTTCGAGGCCACGCACCAACAGGGTTTCCTCAGTCAGCTGCTGCTCCAGCAGTTCAAGAAACGCGGAGACCCGTGGCGGGTGATCGCGCTCGAGCTGGTGGATTCCATCGAGATACACCACATAGCAGCGGTGTGGCCCTGCGGAAGACGAGCATGGATCAAACAGTGTGGCTGGAGCGGGCAAACCCTGCAGCCACCCCTCCCAGAAGGCGAATTCGCTCACCAGCGAGTAGATCCCGGCCGCCGCGATCAACACCACCACCAGCAGGCCAATCAGCTGCAGCAACAGCAGCAGATCCGCAGGCGAGAGGGCGGAGCGCACCACCAGGGCCAGATGACCCAGGCCCACCAGGTTGATGCCCAAGCCGATCGCCAGCACGAGCAGCAGCAGCTTGAGGTTGAAGCGCTGGCTCCAGGGATGCAGGAGAGCGGCTGGCTTCATGGCTGCGTGAGCTCCGAGGCCAGCATGGCGTAACCGCGCTGCCAACTCTGACGAAACAGCAACGCCACCAACAGCACCGCCAGCAGATAACCCGGCGTGGTGAGCAACAAAGCCTGATCCCAGGGCAGATCGAAGCGCACGTGCACGAAGGTGACCACATTGAGGTGGATCAACACCCAGAGCACCAGGCCGATGGTTTCGCCGATGTAGGGAGCCGCCACACACACATAGAAACAGGCGGGCAGCAAACAGCTGGCGATCCCATCCACAAAGGCACTGGCGTGAACCGGGTTGGATCCATAGAGATTGAGCAGCACCATGTCGATGGAGCTGGTCAACAGGAAGGCCGAGGCCAGCACCAGCGCGTCAATCAACAGGCGCCAGAAAATCTCCCGAGCGCCCAGGCGATTGGCAAACAGGCCAAACACATGGGAGAGCGACATCGAGATCCCCACCACCAGCAGCAAGCCAAGGCCCAGGTCGGCACGGATCAACCAGCCGCCCAGGCCATTGAGCACACGCTCCAGATCAACCAACATCAAGGCGACCCCTCAGGCGCCCATTCAAGCCTGCGGCGCGCTGCGCAACTGAGGGCGGTTGACGATCCAGATCACAAAGATCGAGAGCACAGCGCAGTAGAAGCACCACACCGAATTAAAGGTGGCGCTGTAGGTGAGCCAGGTGAGAAAGATCGACACAAAGATCAGCACACCGAACAGCTTCACAGCCTTATCAGCAACAGCAATCAACGGCAGAACGATGAAGCCCCAGTACACGAGCTCACCCACAGGCTCAGTGTTCACAAAGTTATGCACGATGCTGTGAATATTCGAAACGTCGTACAGCAGACGCCCAGTACTGTGCACTGCCGGCTGAACAGCGGGAGGATTGAACAGCACCGGCAGATAGAACGCCGTGCCCAGAACCGTGCTCACAATCGCCACCCAGCGCAGCCGGTTCTGCAGGCCGCGGGAATCGGTGCTGCGACTGATCGACCAGGCACTCCAGGGGATCCAGATCATCCAGAAGCAATAGGCAAAGAAGAGAAATCCCAACCCCGCCAGCATGGTGAGCGGCTCGGTGCGGCCGTTATCGAGGGCCGTCCACTCCAAGCCCTCAATGAACTGCTGAACACCAAAGAAAAAAGGAACCAGCGCCAACGGAACGTAGTTGGGCTGCTTGTTCGAGCGGGCCAGATGGGTGCTGTAGAGGCCCAGGGGCATCAGCACGGCTGACGCTGTAAAGCTGGCAGAAGCCGAAAAGCACATGATGGGCGTGCATTTATAAGCTTACTAATAATTCGCCGGTGCCCTGGGGGCAAGTGATCAACCTGAAGCGGTAAGGATCTGTTGTCGATTAGGGCGCCAGCAAGACATCCGCCACCGCCCGCACAGCCCGCGGATGGATGATCAACTGGCGATGGGTCAACACGGGCAAGGGTCGCCGGGTGCCCAGTGGTAGCACCGCCCGCCAACCGGGGAACACGGTGATATCCGTGGGGGTGAACAGGCTGTGGCACTCCAATGGATCCAGCAGAGCCTGATCGCGCCGCAGATCGCGCAACAGCGCACTGCCGATCTTCATATCGGCAATGCCAGCCAGCAGGCGGCGGGGCACCAACTGAGCCGCGAGCGTGCCGTTCTGCGGGCTGCCCAGGCAGACAAAGCGGCGCGTGTGCTGGCAGCCCCGGTGCTCCTGCAGCCAGGTGCGAGCGATCACACCGCCCATGGAAAACCCAAACAGATCCAAGGGGGTGGTGGAGCCGAAACGGGCCTCGATCAGAGCGGCCAGCTGCGCGGCGAGTTCTCGGATGGGCACTGCCCCCAGGCGATGGGGCAGATGGGGGGCGAACAGCTCCAGGGCGGGGTTACGCCGGAGCAGCTCTTCTTCCAAGCGCCGAAACAAACGTGGCGTGTCCCAGAGCCCATGCAGGAGCACCAGCGGACGGGTCATGGGAGCCAGCGCCGCGAGCGTTGCACCGCCACGATGCCGCAGAAGCCAGGCACCGGCGCCTGGCATTTCCGCAATTCCAGCCAGATCGGCACCTCGCCGTAGATCTCCTCCAGCAGGCTGAAGATCTGATCACTCCAGTACTCGAGGGTGAGGCAGCGGATCGTGCGCGCCTGACGTTGCAGGGCCTGAATCGCCAGGCTGTAGTCGAGGCTGTGCTCCAGTGCATCAGCAGCAGCCGCGGCCGTGAGGTTGCAGCCCAGGCTGAAATCCAGCTCAAACCACTGGCCGCTGTGCCGCTCGTGCTCGAGGACCCCTACGTGGGCCCAGAGGCGCAGGCCCCGCACCAGCACACGATCCGCCGCAGTGCTCACAGCGGCAGATCGCGGTGGGTGAAGCTGCGCTCGCCGCTGGCGTAATCGGCGGCGATATGGCCATCACCGCGCAACAGATAGCGATAGGTGACCAACCCCTCCAGCCCCACCGGTCCCCGTGGGGGGAGCGTTTGGGTGGAGATGCCCACCTCGGCGCCGAAGCCGTAGCGGAAGCCATCGGCGAAACGGGTGGAGCAGTTCACATACACGCCGGCGCTGTCCACACTGCGCAGGAACGTCTCCGCTGTGGAGGCGTTGGTGGTGCAGATGGCATCGGTATGGCGGGAGCCATAACGGCTGATGTGATCGAGGGCATCCTCCAGGGAATCCACAACCCGCACGGCGAGCACCAGATCGGAGTATTCGCGGCGCCAGTCGTCGTCGCTGGCGGCATGGCTCACGCCGAGCGCCTGGGCGGCAGCATCACCGCGCAGGCTTACACCAGCTGCGGCCATGGCCGGCAGTGCTGCGCTGAGAAACGCCGGGGCAACCTCGCGGTGGACCAACAGCGTTTCGATGGCATTGCAGGCCGCGGGGTATTGGGTTTTGGCATCGATGGCAATGCGCAGGGCCTGATCGATGTCCACCTCCCGATCCACAACCAGATGGCAGATCCCGTCGGCGTGGCCCAGCACCGGAATGCGGGTGTTGTCCTGGATGAACTGCACCAGCTCGTTGGATCCGCGCGGAATGATCAGATCCACGAGCCCATCGAGCTTGAGCAGCCCCAGGCTCTCCTCGCGGGAGGTGAGCAGCTCCAGCGCCATGGGATCCACAGCACTGTGGGCAAGCCCGGCGCGCAGGGCCTCGAGGATCGCCGCGCAGCTGCGGCTGGCTTCACGGCCCCCTTTCAGCAGGGCGCCATTGCCGGAACGAATCGCCAGCGACGCGATCTGCATCACCGCATCGGGGCGGGCTTCAAAGATCACGCCGAGCACACCGAGCGGAACGCTGACGCGCTCCAGCGTGAGGCCCTGATCGAGCTCGCGGTGCAACTGGCGCACCCCCAGGGGGTCGGGCAGCTGGGCAACCTGCCGCACCCCTTCGATCCCGCCGGCCAACTTGGCGGCATCCAGCTTCAGGCGTGCCACCAAGGCTGGTGCCAGGCCATCGGCAGCCGCCGCCTCCAGATCCGCCTGATTGGCAGCCAGGATCTGCGGGGCCGACGCTTCCAGTGCCGCGGCCATCGCCTCCACCGCCTCACGGCGTTTCAGATCGCTGAGGCGACCCAGCGCCATCGCGCAGCGGCGCACGGCGGCAGCCCGTTGCAGCAGATCGGGGGTGGGATCGGGAACGCTCACAGGCGCGGCGGGCACTGGGCGCATCATCCCAGCTAGGCGTTGAGCAGCCGATCGAGGGCCAGGCGAGCTGCGCCGAGCCGCCCGGCCCCATTGCCCAGGGCACAGCGGCGCAGCTCCAGGCCCAGGCGGCTTTCGATCTGCACCCGCTGCTCCACTTCCGCCAGGGCAGCCGGAAGGAAGTGCGCACTGGCCGCACTCAAACCACCCCCGATCAACACCAACTCGGGGGTGAGCACATAGATCAAGGAGCTCAATCCAACCCCCAGGCGGCGGCCGTAGCGCTGCCAGATCGCCAAGGCCTCGGCATCGCCCTGATCGGCCAAACGGCAAAGCTCCTGCGGGCTCAGGGCAGATTCACGGGCCAGCGCGCCGATGCTGCAGAACTGCTCCAGCGAACCGCGGTTGCCGCTGTTGCAGGCCGGTCCCTCGGGATCGATGCAGATCAGGCCAGGTTCCGCCGCCGCCCCGCCATGGCCCGTGAACAGGCTGCCGCCCAGCAGCACCCCACCGCCCACACCGGTGCCGAGCGTGAGCAACAACACATCGCTGTAGCCCCTGGCTGCCCCGTGCCAGGCCTCCCCCACCACAGCGCAATTGCCGTCGTTCGCCAGGGTGACGCGCCGCTGCAGCTGCGGCTCCAGCCACTCCGCCATGGGAATCTGCTCCCAACCCGGCAGGTTGATACACACCCGTGCCACCCGGCCCGCCGCATCCATCGGGCCGGGCAGACCCACCCCCACGCACGGAGCAAGACCATCAGGATCGAGCTGCTGCACCGCCTCCACCAAAGCCATCACCACCGCACCGGGCATCGGCGGCTGGGGGGTGGGCACCTCCAGCTCCGCCAGCAGCTGCCCCTCCACCGAGAAGCGGCCCAGCTTGATCGCCGTGCCGCCCAGATCCACTCCGATCAGCTGGGCCATGGCAGCAACCTAGAAGCGGAAGAGCAACTGCAACTGGCTCTGCCAGCGGCCCTGGGTGTCGATCGAGGTCTGCACACCCACGCGATCACTGGCCTGATAGCGAAGCGTGACCTGCGGGGGGATATCGCTGCGGTTGGGCGCGGCCAACAGCGAGAAGTTGAAGCGCTCGGTGACATCCAGACCAATCTCCGAGCCGAGCACCAGCTGCGACGGCAGGCGGCGAGAGCGGTTCTCCGAAGCCACCACCTCCTCCGGCGCGAAGTAGGTGGGATAGAGCGCAAAGGTGAGCCGCTGGCCGAAGGCATCGCTGAGGCCGCCCACCACGGGCGAGAGCAGCGACTGGCCCAGCACCGTGGCCAGCGCCGCACCGGCATTGCCCCCCGCTAGACCCACCAGCGAGTTGCCACCGATCAAGGCCACCAGCCGCTCCTGAGGCAGCGGCGGTGAACTGGTGAGGCGAATGTTGTCGGCGAGGCGATCCGCCGGCCCGGAGGCCTCCACCCGCACCTTCACCAGGCGCAGCTGATCGATGGAATTGGCCGGCGCATTCACGTTCCAGTCGTAGAGGTTGGAACGGTTGGTTTCGTTGGCCACCAGCGTGTCGGACACGCGGGTGCGCAGGGCGATATCCACGTAGGGAATCAGGCCCAGGCTCGGGGTGAACACCGCCACGTTGGGGGCGTCGGGATCGAGGCTGAAGTTGGTGGTGAACAGGCTGAGGCGGCCATTGAGCAGGCGCACCACACCACTCACCTGCAGCGTTGGATCCAGGGCGCCACGCAGGGTGAGCACCCCACCGGTGTTGAAGTTGAGCACGTTGGGAACACCCACCTTCAGATCTGGGCCCAGCCGCAGGCGCAGGGCGTTGAAGCGCAGGAAGGGCAGATCGGGCACCGCCGCCCGCAGGTCTTGGCTGGCGGAACTTTCCAGTTGCTGGCCCATCACCAGCAGCGGCTGCTGGAAGTCCCATTTGGCTTCCACCAGCTCCCGCACCGTCACGGGGCGGGTGGGCTCGTCTTCGGTAGCGAGCTGGCCGGGTTGCACATTCAAACTGCCGCGGCTCAGTTGCAGCTCACCCGAGAGATCCGGCGAACGCAGGGAGCCGCCCACCTGCACCTCGCCGTTGGCGATGGCCTGCAGGCGCGGCAGCTTGAAAGGCGCCTGCTGCACCTGCAGCGCCAACCGGCGCTTGGGTTGAGCCAGAGGCTCCATCAGCCCCAGCTGGCCGCTGCCGCTGATCTGCCCCTGGTCGCCAACCCGGGCGGTGAGCTGCTGCAGCTCCAGCTCACTGAAATCAAACAGCACCGTGGCTTCCAGCTCGCGCATGGTCTGCCCGGCCACCTGCAGCACGCCGTCGCGGAAGCGCAGGAAGCCATTGGCCAGCGGCGTTTGCAGGGATCCCCGCACGAGCAGCTGCAGGTCAACACTGCCTTGCTGCCACTGAACCCCCGGCCCGCCGAGCACCGAGAGGAACTGCAAGCCATCGCCGCGGCTGGCCACCCGCAGCTCCAGCGCCTCGCTGGTGGGCTGGAGCGGCACCGTGCCCTTCACATCCACGCTGTTGGCCGCCCCATCACTGCGCAGCGACCAATCGAGGTTGAGGTTGCCGTTCTCGAGGGCCAGATCACCACGCTCCAGCTGAAGAGGCACACCGGCCAGGGAGGCGTCCTGCAGGGCAAGGGCCAGCTGCAGCTCGGGGCGGCGGCGGCCATTCGCCAGGGCGAAACGTCCGTTGGCCGCCAGACCACCACTGAGGCCATCGGGCACGGTGGTGAACAAAGCCAGGAGCGCCAGCGGCAGGTGTTCCACCGAGAAGGTGGTGGCACCGCCGAGGGGGCCTCGCAGGGTGAGTTGCACCGGAGCGGCTGTGAGGGCCTGATCGCGATCGCTGCCCCGCAACCACAGATGGCCGCTGGCCTGCAGGTCCAATGACAGCCGCTGAATCGATGGCCCCGTGAGGGTGAGATCGGCATCCACCAGGCCCTGCAGCTGGCGCGGATCCAGGCGTTCGGCACCGCTGCGCTGGCGCGCCAACGCGGCGGCCACCTGGAGCTGGGCCTGCTCGAGGGCCTTGAGCTGTTCGTTGAGGCTCAGCCCCAGGGTGTCGATCGCCAGGCCCTGCAGATCGGCGGCAGAACCGGCCAGGCGAGGCGGCCCGCTGCGCCAGAGCTGGGCTGATTGCCAGAACTCCTGCAGGGTTTGGGAACCAAAGCGGCGCGCTTCAAAACGGGCCCAGAGCGGGCCTCCCTGCTCACCCCGCAGGCGCATGGCAAGGCTGTCGTCTTGCTCGCCCTGCCAGGTCCCCTCAGCGCTGTAGCGGCCCTGGCGGTAGGTGCCGCTGGCGCTGAGGTGGCGGCCGTAGAGGCCGAGCAGCTGAGGGCGATCCAGGCGGATGGCGCCTGTGATCCAGAGCGGTTGCAGATCCAGCTGCCCCTTGCCGCTCAAAGCGCCGCCCAAGGGCTGGAAACGACCGCTGGGGCCCAGAGCAAATTCCAGGCCCGCCAGGGGAAACGCATCAGCGCTCCACTGATACCGGCGTGGATCACCGGCGAAGCGAAGCGAGCCACCCTCGCGCTGAAGGCTCGCCATCTGGGGCAGCCAGCGGCGATCGAGCTGGGCTTTCAGCTGACCCGGCTTGGCAGGTGCCAACGCCTCAAGCGCCAAGTTGCCCCCGCCAGCGGGCGAGCCCTCGAGCACCCCACGCCAGCTTTCCAACAACTGCAGCGGCCCTACACCGGGATCGCGCACCAGCAACTGCAAGTTCGGTTGCAGCTGCCGCAGGGGCCCCGCCACCGTGCCCCAGGCATCCAGCTGCCCACGCAAGCGGGTGCCCAAGAGAGCACTGAGCCGCTCCAGCGGAAAACTGCGCAGATCCAGCTGCAGTTGCAGCTGCGGCGCGGCGCGCAACGGCAGCCGGCCGGTCGCCTCCAACACAGGCGATTGGAAGCGCCGCAGTTCAAGCAGCTGCGGCTGCCAGCGCAGCTGGGCCAGCCAATGGCCGAGCAGGGGATTGGCCTGTTGGCGCAGATCCAGCTGCAGCTGCGGGCGCGACCAACCGCCCTGCTGTTGCAGCACGGCACGCAGCTGCGGTGCCTCACCCAGCAGGGGAGCCAATGCGGGCCTGAGCTCGCGGCCCAGCTGCAGTGCACCGCTGCGCAGCTCCAGCCGTGGCCAGAGCGCGCCATCGGCCTGAACGCTGGCATCGCCGTAGCGCAGCAGCAGGCGCGGCACCGTGACGCGGAACGTGGGCCGGCTGCGAATCGCGATCAACGACTCCAACCGCAGGGGCTGAGCGGGCCGCTGCGCCAGACGCAGACCCTGCCACGCACCGATGAGCTGCAGGTTGGGCTGCTGCCACGGGCCCCGCAGCTGTGCCTGCAGCTGATGCCCCGCGCGAGACTCCCGGGCCTGCAATTGCAGTTGCAACGTGCCGCTGGGCAACGCCAGCAACCCCTGCAACCGGCCGCGCCAATCACCCCAGGCCAGAGCCGATGGAGCCAACCGCACCCCTCGCTCGGAACACTGCACCGGCAGCGTTGGGGCCGTGAACTGACCAGACAGGCCCTGGGGGCGCCAGCGAACAGCCGTGGCGTTCAACCCACCGGAGCAGCGGCCCACACCGGAGCGGCGCTCCAGCAGCAGTCGCCCCTCCACCAGGCCATCGAGGCGACCCACCAACTGGCCATGCAGGCCAACCGGCAACAGGGGCATCAGGGGCTGAAGCGGCAGCTGCTGGGGCTGCAGTTGCAGCCCCCAGCTGCGCTGCTGCCAGTTCGCCTGCAGCTGAAACGGCAACGCACCGCCCGCCTGCGGACTGAGCGTGCCGCGCAGATCCACCTGGCGACGCCACAGAGGCAGATCAGCTTCGCCACGCAGCGTGAAACGGGTGGAGCCAGCGGCGCTGTGGAGCACACCCTGCCCGGGCTGGGGCACCTGGATGCGCAGGGCCACCCGGGGGGGTTCACGGCCGGGCTTCTGGCTGGGCAGCTCCCAGAAGGCTCCGCGGGCATTGCGGCGCAACTCAACCGTGGGCCGGATCACCCGGATCTGCAGCACCAGGGCGCGTTGCAGCAGGCTTCCCAGCGGATCGAGCGCCAGCTCCACCTGCGGAGCATCCACGCTGGAGGGGTTCTGGGGCACCGCCACAAAACGGCTGCGCCCCGCCGCCAGGCCCAGGGGGCG